>JADGBC010000280.1 GCA_015231705.1 Desulfamplus sp.
TTCATACTTTTTTAGACAATCTTGACTTATCCATTTTACAATATATGGTTTTATCCTCGCGGTATGTTGCCAGCTTGGCAATATCAATATTACCAAGGGTAATTTTCAAGCCATCTTTTCTGCTAACGGCAAGTTTAAACCAGTTTTCCAGCTCTTTTGAAAGGATCTCTTCACCAACCTGTTTTGTACCGTTTTTACCCGAAATATTGTTATCCATATAGCCGGATAATGGACTCAATGGATGATGTGTAATTCTGGGTATTGATTTCAATATCCTTTATCTTGTCTCCTGTGCGGACAAGTGGAATTTCAGGTTCAAAGTGCATGACATGATTAAAACCTTCACGGACAATATATGCTGGTACAACTGCGGTTTTGGTTCTCAATACCAATTTTGCAATCCCGCTGTTGGTACATGCCGGCCTTCCGAAGAAATCCACAAAAACCCCTTTATACCAATCCACATTCTGATCCAGAAGTGTGCCGACAAGCTCTCCTGCTGCAAGTTTTTGATCAATATGCAAACTTGCCCCCCTCAGCGGTATCATCTGGGCACCATATTTTTGTCTTATTTCAAGAATAATCCTATCAAGAGGTTTAAAATCAAGTTTTCTGTATATTGCTGAAGATTTGTAGCCGGTAAGGGCGATAGAGGCAACAAGAAACTCCCAATTGCCCATATGGGAAAGAATTACTAGCACCCCTTTACCTCTTGCATGGGCTTTATCTATATTTTCAAGCCCCTTGATTGAAAAATACTTAGGAATATCTTCCCGTTTGAGTCTGTATCCCCACCCAAGCTCAAAGAGCATTCCGGCAATGTTTTTAAATATCTTTTTAACCAGTATAAGCTGTTCAATATCTGACAGGCCGAGGTTGTTATCAGAACTGACCTGCAAAGCCTCGCTCAGTTTTCCCTTGCCTTGAACATGTGAGCTCCTCCCAAGAGATAGCCTGATATTTTCAAGGGTGATCTCTCTGTGACGTCTATCAACACGGAACCATATAAGCCCCAAAATATCGCCAAGAAATCTTCCAAATCTGCGAGGTACAAAGCCAAGCATGGTCATAAAAATTTTTAAGATGTGGTAAACTATTTCATCTTTCATCTTTAGCTGTTCACGTTTTCTCTGTTTTTTTATCTACCATCGTTAATTGTTTGTATTTGCTCTTATTTTTCAAGGAGTTGGCACAATACAAAAAAACACTGTCCACTCTAGCTTTATGTGAAAGTCTCTTGAGTTAGCAGTAACCGTGGGACTTTCATTCTTCGTTGTGGCCGAGAGCCAATACCTCGCTCCGGCCGTGCCGGTTTATGTGAAAGTCTTTAAAATAGCTGAATTGTCGAGACTTTCATTCTTAGTTGTGCCTGTCAGGGCATGGCCGTTATTGAAAACTTGCATTATGAATCATTTTTTTGCAGATTCCGATTCAATCTATTCTTGATAATATTCATAAATTCTTCTGCATTATCCAAAAAGTCAATCTCTACGCCAATCACACCAAAATCCATAACCTTCAGCCTCTCCAGCAAAGCCCTGCCTAACCTTGAATAATCTTTTTCTGTTGTGACAATCATATCAGCACCTGATCTGTAAGATGTCTCAAGGATCATTGAAATTTCATCGTCCTTATACATGTGATTATCATTAAATTCAAGATGTGCTTTGACTGGAACACCCAATTTTTCCACAGTTTTTCTGAAAGAGAGATTATCAGCAATTCCGGAAAAAAGAGATGCCTTCCTGCCTTTCAAATCTTCAAGGGTAGAAATTATCTTTTTATTTATGCCAGAAAAACTATATAAAAAAGGGCGGTGACATGTTGTAAAAAATATTTTTTCTGCTTTGCCGGCATTTTTATAACGAACATTGCCAGTATTTTTATAATTATTCACAATTTCTTTATAACTCTCATCGCCTGAGTATCTGGTAAAAACAATTATATCTGCTCGCTCTATCGCTCTGTAAGGATTTTCTCTAAGCCTGCCGGCAGGCAACAGACGACCATTTCCAAAGGGGCGAGAACAATCCATAAGCACTATATCCAGATC
>JADGBC010000281.1 GCA_015231705.1 Desulfamplus sp.
AACTTTTCAATCTCTTTTGTTTTCTCAAGTGTAAAGTTATCAACAACGCCCAGGGATTGAGCCTTTTCCACAAGCCTCAGATCGGCATTATCTTCTCTTAGTATCAACCGATATTCTGCCCTGAAAGTAATGGAAATCGGACCCAGTTCCTTAAAAGAATGGTGGAATTTACTGATTATACTCAAACGGCGGTTCAACTTTTATATTATCCGCCCTATCATAGTAAATACAATCCTGTAGAGCGTTGCTGGGGAATTTTGGAAAAACATTGGAATGGAGCTAAATTGACTGATGTTCAAACCATGCTTGGATGGGCAATGAGCATGACTTGGAAGGGAATTCATCCAGTAGTCGAACTTAGCAGTAAAATATATCAGAAAGGTATTTCTCTTACAAAAAAAGCCATGCAGGATGTCGAAGCCAGAATAAAACGAAATACTACATTACCCAAATGGGATATTTTTATTCAACCGACTTGATGGTAAAATATTTTATGAAAATAGCCTAACGTCTCATCTTTATGACTCAATAATGGAAAAGATTTATCATCGTGCTCTGTTTGCCATTCCTCTCTGGCCTGATTCAAGAGCGTCATAATTCTGCTGAATTCTTCTCCACATTCCATCCATTCCGAAAACAGATGGACTCCTACTGATTTAAGCTGTGACGCTACTTTGATCACGCTAACACAGCTCTTCTGGGAGTTCCTGGAATCTACAGGGCACCCAGGTATTCTATTAAATCCCCACCCATGACGAATACGATTCAGATGGCGCACACCTATCCGGATAGTACACGAAACCAGATGAGCTTCTTCTATCACCTTAATTGTGGGAAGATCAGGATTAGTATTGAACAGATTCCAAAGAACTGACTGATCTGCTTCGCTTAACTTCCTCTTTTGAGAAAACACTGGACTTGGCTTTGAAAGTGCAATATTCTCGGATATGTGCATGGCTTAATCCTTCCATAAGTTCTTTTATTATGGGTGCTGGGGATTAAGTCTTGCACTTTTTAGTTCATTTGGGAATGTCCAATTTATTATGCCTTAATATTCAATATGTTGTAGTTCTTTTCAAGAAACACTGTAAGGAGTCCGTTTTAGCAAATATTATTCTAATAATTCTCAAGAGTTTATAAAAGCTATTGAAAAAGTCGGTGGTATCTTCGGTGATAGCTATGTCTATAATGATAATGATCACAATGAGCCAATGAAAACATGTGCACAGTGTGTGGAAGCAGTTGCTAAATATGACAGAGAATTTTATAGTTATAGTAGAACTTTTTGTTTTCAATTGCCACAGCCTGTAAAAGAAGCTAATTTTGGTTATTTCATCTTTAGTAAAGATAATGACAGTTTGATGCCCTACATTAATAACTATAAGTTAATTAAATGAACGTATTAGATTTCTTATTGATCAAAATGAATCACAGATTGGCACGGATTAAGTGATTTCACGAAAAGAAATCAGTTGGATTGGGGGAATCAGGTTAATTGGTGATTCATAAATTATCACCTACATTGAGCAGCAAACGATATAACCTATTGATTTTATTATAAGTGGTCAATTTTAACCAAAAATTATAATTCAATTATTTCAAGTAGTTATGTATAGGGCGCTCAATGTGGGTTATCAATATCATAAAAGTTAATTCTCATCAATACCTTCGCCATTTGTGGTTCACATATTTGTTTGAAAAAGCCTTTTGCCTTCTGTATTTTAAGCATATCTCAAAAGGCTATTATTTCAGGGTTTTGTAATTAAAAATCACCCATGTTTTTCAGGGTCGATTTTTAATTATTCAGCATTTTCAGAAACACTTGTAAAATGGCCTTGTTGTATTTTAAAATAAGTTCAAAATTGGCGAAGGTATTGTCACTTCTATAGACTTTTCTGGAAATCTATACCTATACTTTATGTTAGCACAATAACATCAGGTTTTTATCTTGTAAAGTATCAATACTCAGGCTATTGCAAATCTGTTTGTATTCAATGTAAGATTATGATTAAATACATTAAATCGGTTAATTAGTTAAACTGAAAATG
>JADGBC010000282.1 GCA_015231705.1 Desulfamplus sp.
CACCTGGACTGTCTCTCCATAACTGACACTGGTAATCATCTGCCCAACAAAAGAGGGTTGAGTACGCAAAGCCCCCTGTTTCACGAGAATATTAGCCATTTTCATAAAATTATCCCTCCTGTTTTTTTTAAAGTAGTGCACTCTTTTTTAAAAAGAATCATCTAAAAAGAGACTAATTGATTACTAACCTATGAAAGCGTTCAGAGTCAAATTTTGATAAATTTTATTTTATAATTCTAAATTTATGTGATAATGAAAATTAAATTGTAAATCAACTTTAAACTCTGGAGAAAATGATTGATATGATTTTAACTGAAGGTTCAGATCTTTTTACAAGGGAAAGGCTTGATCAAATATTTCCTTCTGACAGAGCCGATAATTTCTTTGAAGCACTTTACGGAGAAGCTTCAGAAGGTGCTTATGATATTAGTCTGGAGTTCAAGGGCGTGCAGAAGAATCAGCTTCTGTTTGAGTTTCAGCTTAAACAGAGACCTGTTAAATGTCTGGCTTGTAACCTCACCTACGGATTACCCACTGTTTTTGAGAGGCATCCAATTATAAATCTTAAGGGTATTGCAAAAAGTATTGATACTCTTCTTGATGGCAAATTCTTGTGTACCGGATGGCGGGTAGGCAACACTCAGGAAAAAAGCCGACAACTCCATGTGCTTCCCATATCCTTTATTATTGAATAATGGCCACACAACGGCCATGAAGGTTTATGTGAAAGTCTTCCAACATGATTGCGTATCAATCACACTCTAATAAAAATGTGATGCATTTTCACGATAAAAATATTCAGTGAACAGACAATGAGTGCACAGCCTATAATTTATTACTGTCATATCAAAACACCATTGGGAAAAATCCTTGCCGTACAGGGTGAAAAGGGGCTTAAAAAGCTGTTTTTCCCCTGCGACGGAGTAATGGTTCCCCATGATCAGGGGTGGGTTGAAAACCGGACAATTCTGAAGCAGACCGCAGATGAAATTTGTGCGTACTTTAACAAAGATATTGAAAAATTTTCCATACCTCTCGACTTGAAGGGCACCCCATTTCAACATAAAGTATGGCAAGCACTTATGAAAATACCCTTTGGAAAAACAGTCTCGTACAGAGATATCGCACAGCAGATAGGCAACCCCAAAGGATGCAGGGCAGTTGGTGGAGCGGTCGGTAAAAATCCGATTCCAATTATAATTCCATGTCACAGGGTAATTGGCACTGACGGCTCTCTGACTGGCTTTTCCAGCGGACTTGCTATCAAGCGATATCTCCTTGATCTTGAAGGCATCGCCTGTTAAATATCGTTTTTATATGAAAGTCTCTATAAGGATCTGTTTTTATGAAGACTTTCATTTCTTCGATTGTGGCGGGGAACCGCCATGTATGTTATATTTTCAATAACCCCTCCTGAATCTATACTTTTAAAGACTCAATAACAAAAAATCAGAAGGGGACTTCTTTGCAAAAAGTTAAAATATTTAAAGAATAATGAATAAATATTACCCATCATCTTCATCTGCCTGCCACTCTTGCAGGTAATCATCTATATATGCCTCCTCTTCCTTTCCCATAATTGCTTCAGGTTTGAGAAGAACATAACCAATCTTTACTATATCAGCTTCAAGAGATCTGAAAAAAGCACTCTCTACAATATCTGTTTCATGTTCAGCTTTTCCTGTATTCTCTTGAGTCTCTTCTATTGTATTGTCGATAATCACTATTGTCTCTTCAATATTAACACTTCCGGTGGCACGCAAGATATCTTCGGCCAATACATGCTCTGATATTACGTGCTCTGTCAAGTAGCCTACTGGTGTAAATGTGTTACACACAGAACTTTCCCACTCCAAGGGAAAATGCTCTATTTTCCAGGGACTTAGGATTTCTGGTTTAAGTACATTTCTTTTATTTTTATTGAATGGTGCCTTTACAAGAGCCATCTTTCTTGCATCCCACTGCATTAAATCTTTTAACAGCCATATAATATTATCAGAAAAAAT
>JADGBC010000028.1 GCA_015231705.1 Desulfamplus sp.
CAACACAGTCTGAATCAGGATATTCAGGATGAAAGGATTTACAGGATAAACATCTTGTCCATCCTGTAAATCCTGGCCATCCTGATTCAGACAGACAGATGGAGATTTGCCTGTAAATAATAGCAAGGTGTCGTTTTTGAGTAGTTTAATGAGACTGACCAGCACTGAGTTCCTGTTCAAGCCGCCTTGAGTAGCTTGACATGGCATAACAGAAGACAAAATATATCATAGCAATAAAAATAAACGCCTCTGTGCTAAATGCCATCCATCTTGGATCTGATAGCGTTGACTGGCAAGTTTTTAACAGGTCATAAAGAGAGATGATAGCTACCAAAGATGTATCCTTGAATGCTGAAACAAGAATCCCAACTGTCGGTGGGATTACAATTTTAAGTGCCTGAGGAAGAATTACCAGTCGCATCATCTGGAAATAATTAAGACCCATGGATTCTGCCGCCTCATATTGACCTTTTGGCATGGCCTGCAGACCGCCTCGCACCACCTCTGCAATATAAGCTGCTGTAAACATGATAATGGCAACCTGTGCCCTGAAAATTTTATTTATTGTCACTCCTTCAGGAAGAAAAAGCGGAAACATAACAGCAGACATGAAAAGCATACTGATCAAAGGTACACCGCGGATCATCTCAATATATACAACTGCTATAGTTCTTATTGTGGGCATCTGCGAACGTCTTGCCAGAGCAAGAACTACCCCTAAAGGATATGCTGCGGTCATGCCCACAACAGAGAGCATCAGGGTCAGAAGAAGACCACCCCATTGGGTACTCTCAACAGGAGCAAGTCCCAAAATCCCTCCCAGAAGCAGAATTGCCACCACAATAATGCTGCCAAACCATACATATGCAAGAGAGAGTTTCCACCGATCTCTATTGCCGCTGTAAACAACAGTGCCTACCATTATAAGCATGGCAAGCAATCCACGCCACTGCTCCTCAGCAGGAAACAGGCCAAAAATAACAAACCTTATATTTGCAGGAATATATGCCCAGCATGCCCCTTCTCCTGGTTGACAGCCAGATGATGGCCCAAACCAGACACTGTCAATAAATGCCCATTTGATAACAGGGGGAATCAATTGATAAAAGGCCAGCAGTATCAGGATGGTCAGAACAGTATTAAGAGGAGTGTTGAAAAGATTTGATTTAAGCCATCCAATCACACCGGTTTCTGTAACAGGGGGTCTTAACACGTTAGTTTTGAAAGTTTGAGCTTCATTTTTCATAGCAGAAATTTTCCTGGATTTTTCCGTTATAATCTTGAAAAAATTTACGATGATTCTTGCCTTTTATGTGAAAGCCTTTTGAAAAATCTGTAACCATGAGGCTTTCATTCCTCGTTGTGGCCGAGAGCCAATATCCCGCTCCTGCCGTGCCGGTTATCTTTCAACAAGTGCCATCTTATCATTATACCAGTTCATAAAAAACGAGGTTAAAAGGCTGATGGTTAAATACATTATCATAATAAGGGCAACACCCTCAATAGCCTGACCAGTCTGACTTATAGTTGTATTTGATATTGATACAAAATCAGGATATCCAATAGCCACAGCAAGGGAGCTGTTTTTAGTCAGATTGAGCAACTGACTTGTAAGAGGCGGGATAATGACCCTGAGAGCCTGAGGAAGAATAACAAGGTTCATGACAAATATTGGTCTTAAACCAAGAGACTCAGCCGCTTCTCGCTGCCCTTTGGATATGGACTGGATTCCAGCTCTTACAATTTCGGCAACAAAAGCTGATGTATATAGAACAAGCCCAAGAAGAAGAGAGCCAAACTCAGGGCTTACATTGTATCCTCCTTCAAAATTAAATCCCTTTAAAACAGGCATATTCATCTCAGTTGGAGCCCCCATTACAAACCATGCAACAAGAGGCAGCACAATAATCAGCAAACTGGAGACAGTAAAAATCGGAAATATCTGCCCTGTCCTCTCCTGTCTTTTTTTTGCCCATTTTCTTATAAAAAAGATCAGTATGCAGGCAATGACAATGGCATAACCCATCCATGTAAAAGCAGGATGGTCAGCAGGTATAGCAAAATATGCACCACGGTTGCACAACACCATACCATTGAATGGAATCATTGCCTGTCTTGGAGATGGCATAACATTATTAAAAATAGTGTACCAGAAGAAGAGCTGCAAAAGTACCGGAATGTCTTGAAGAACTTCGATATAAACAGCTGCTATTCTTGAAACAAGCCAGTTTGTGGAAAGCCTTGCTATGCCTACGATTATCCCCAGAGCTACTGTCAGGATTATGCCTATAAAAGATACCTTTACGGTATTCAAGGCTCCGACAGCAAGAGCCTTCAGATATGTGTCAGAAGAGGAAAATGAAATCATGGATTCTCCGATTTCAAATGACGACTCTCTTGACAAAAAACCAAATCCAGTGGCAATGGACTGTTTTGCAAGGTTAGCAGTGGTATTGGTAAAAAGATAATAGGCGGTCAAAGCAACAATGGAGATCGCCGCAATCTGATAAACGGTTGATCTAAATGTTGAATTAGTCCATATGGGTTCACTTTGGTGGTCTTTCTGCATGATGCTCCTGTCTATAAAATCAAACATAAGCAGCCTTTAGCCGCAATTATTGTTGGATTGAAGTTCTCGAACGACAAGATAGAGATATTTTTTTGCAGCAGGTCTGTCTATTTTTTCACCTGCTGCATTTTTTTAACACTTATAATTTTTTGCCCTGAAGCCTCTTTCCGAATCACGGTCGATCAGGCTTGTCAAAGCAATCATCAAGCCTGCCGAAGCTGTGTGATTCATAGAGAATAGTTGGGGCTATTTAAAGGGAGGGGCATACATAAGCCCGCCATTTGTCCAGAGGGCATTGAGGCCTCTTTCAATGGCAAGCGGCGTGGCAGGGCCGACATTGCGGTCAAAGACTTCACCATAGTTTCCAACATGTTTGACAATATTGTATGCAAATTTTTCGTCAAGACCCAAAGCTTCTCCGTTTCCAGGTGTTACACCGAGAAAACGCTTAATTTCAGGATCTTCGCTTTTGAGCATATCGTCAACATTTTTGGATGTAATGCCATACTCTTCTGCTTGGATCATTGCAAGTACTGAAAAATTGACAACATCATACCACTGATCGTCTCCATGCCTTACAGCAGGGGCAAGTGGCTCTTTTGATATAATTTCCGGCAGCAGCATATAATCGCCAGGCTTGGGGGCAGCAGTTCTAAGACCTGCAAGCTGGGATGCATCAGAGGTCATGCAGTCACACCTGCCTGAGAAAAAAGCCTGCTGAATTGCAGGAGTGCTTTCAACCACAACAGGCTTCCAGGCCATACCATTTTTTTTGAAATAGTCTGCTGCGTTCTGTTCAGTGGTTGTACCCTGAAGCACACAAACAGTTGCACCGCTCAGCTCTTTTGCTGATTTAAGGCCAAGAGATTTTGGTACCATAAATCCCTGTCCATCATAATAGTTAACCGTTACAAAATTAAGTCCCAACTGAGACTCTCTTGCCAGAGTACGAGTAGCATTACGGCACAAAACATCAATTTCACCGGACTGAAGTGCTGTAAATCTTGTCTGTGCTGAGAGGGGTATAAATTTCAATTTGTCAGGCGTTCCAAATACAGCACAGGATATAGCTCTTGCAGTATCAACATCAAGTCCTTTCCACTCACCTTTTTCATCAGCACTGGCAAATCCAAAAAGCCCCTGGTTTACCCCTACCTGGACAAACCCTTTCTTTTTCACATTTTCAAGCGTTCCTGCAGATACAATTCCAGATACCAGAATCAATACCACAGATAAAAGAACTGTCAAAATTTTGAAATACTTCATTTTCAACTCTCCTTAATCAGATAAAATGACGGTTAAACAGAACGCTGACACACAAAACGAGTCAGCCTCAGCAAATAAAAATGATGGTTAAACAGAATTGCAACTCATAAAATGAGCCACAATCAGAGAATAACACAACAGGTAAAAATTATTAAAGCAGATATATTGTCAATGTCAAAGAAAAAAATTCAACCTTGTGTCAAGAAGATCTCTTTCTGAGCTGGGGCGTCCAAATGTGCTATTTGTGCTTGCTCACTTTTTAGGACTCGTTAATTTGCTCTAAAACCCAGTCAAGGCACGCTATCAATCATATTAATAGCAATCTTGGCAGTCCTTTTGGCTGCTCCCGCACCACCTAAATATCTGGATATCATAAGAAGTCGTTTTTTTATTGATATCAGGCTATCAGTATCAAGCATTGATAGAACTTTGTGCGAAATTTTTTCTGGAGTAGCGTCATCCTGAAGAAGCTCAGGTGCAACAGGATATCGGGCAATAATATTAGGCAACCCTACATAGGGTATCGTAACAATTTTTTTTGCCAGAAAATATGTCAGTGCAGAAGTTTTATAAACAATAACCATGGGTACACCACATATGGCAGCTTCAAGAGTCACTGTGCCAGAAGCTGCAATGAGCAGATCACATCGCCTGAAAATCTCTTCAACCCCTCCATATTCAACTTCAAAAATACCGTCCTGATTGTATGGTTTTAATATTTTGTGAAATTTACAGATATTTATAGAAGAAGCTGCAGATACTATAAATATCGCGGCAGTTTCTTGTCTATCATTTAACTGTTTGTTAATTAATCTACATGATTCAAGCATTATTGGCAGCAGATTTGAAATTTCAGTCTCTCTTGAACCAGGCAGCAAGCCTATCACTTTTGGCGATTTTTTTTTTATATCAGTTGTTTTAAGGCGACGTTTATCTTCGTTGAAATCAGAATGGATTTCAAGGGAATGATCTTCATTGAGAAGTGAGCAACTCCTGTTCGAGCGATTCCTGAAGGAAGGTTCTCCAAAATACTGGTAGTGATCAAGAAGCGGATGCCCCACAAATGTGGCAGGTATTTTCTCTTTTTTGAAAATAGCCTCCTCAAATGGAAATATCAGTGCAGCATGGTCAACATACTGTTTTATTTTTTTAAGCCTTGATCTCTTCCATGCCCAGACCTTTGGTGTAATGTAATAAAGAACAGGGACAGACTTTTTTTTTGCAAAGGCCGCAGCTTTCAAATTAAATCCAGGATAGTCTATGAGTATGAGAAGATCAGGTTTGCTCTCGACAATTTTCCGGCAGAACAGATCAAATGCCTTTTTAATTCTTTTAAATTGCAAGACCACTTCTGTTATCCCCATCACAGAGAGATCCTTTATGTGAAAGAAAGTCTTCATTCCCTCCTTAGCCATTAGATCGCCGCCTATACCGGTAATGATCAAAGATGAATTTTGCTGCTTCAACGATTTAATAAGACTTGCACCGTGCAGATCTCCAGAGGGTTCACCGGCAATAATAAGGATATGTTTATGATTTTTCATAGGATTGACAATTTATGTTCTTGTTCAGGATCACAGCTATTTAAAAGGACTTTAACATAAATAATATGGCTGAAACACGAGTTTTGCAGCAGGTCTATTGTTTTAATGATCATTGAAATATAAAATCGTCATCATGCATGGCATTAATAGAGATACCGTGGGTATCGGCAAGAATAATCATCTTCTCACGATCAAATGTTATGCTTTTATCAGCCTCCAGAACCAGAACCGAAGCACCGTATTGTGCCATAATCCTTATAGTTTCAACACCAGTTGAAGGCAGATCAAATCTTAAATCCTGCTGTGGTTTTGAGAGTTTTACAACTACAGCACTCCTGTCTGTTAGAGATGCTCCACGTTTTATCGTAGCATCTGTGCCATCTGCTGCCTCAACAGCCAAAACTGTACCGTTGGCAATAACCACACATTGACCTATATCGAGTTTTCCGATCTCTCGTGCGATTTTCCACCCTGTTTTAATGTCCTTGAGTTCCGCATTATCAGGTTTTTTACGTGTCCAGCACCCTTTTGGAGATACAAGCTCGGGCAGCAACAATGTAGAAGGTCTAACAGAAATACCTTCCTTTTCAAGAAGATCAGCAAATGAACTCAAAATTGAATCATCGTGAGTATGACCTTTGGTTGCAATAAAGGCAATAGCCTTGAAATCAGGTCTGATGTCTGTAAAAATTTTTGTTTTTCTTACACTTCCCATCATTACAGTTTCTGTGACACCATGTCTTCTAAAAAACTTAAGCAGCCTGCCAACCTGTCCTAAATGGAGCCATTCAATTTCATCGACATACTTTTCAAGTTCCCGCGAAGCCTCCTTGATATATGCGGCAGCACAGACACTGTATCCTTTCTCAACAGCTTTTTTTGCAAATAAAATAGGGAACTGTCCCCCTCCTGCAATTAGTCCAATCGGCTTCATCTGGTGATTCCACGAGTCGATTTTTCAATAAAGCTCATAAAATTAACAACTTCCGGAATCTGCTCCACCTCCGCCCTTACCCTTTCCGATGCCTGCTTTACCGTAAGGCCGATTCTAAACACGATCCTGTAGGCTTTTTTCAGATTTGCAATGGTGGATTTGGAAAAATTGTGTCTATCCAGCCCGACATTGTTGAGTCCATGAAGTGTGGCTCTGTCACCAGCAGCAATAACATATGGAGGGATATCTTTTACAATGGCTGATTTTCCTCCGATATAAGCAAAATCCCCAATTTTTACAAACTGATGAATGGCTACAAGACCACCAATAGTAACATTGTCACCAAGTTCAATATGCCCGCCTAAAGTTGCGTTGTTGGCAAGAATCACCCGTTTGCCTGTTTTGCAGTCATGAGCGATATGGGTGTAAGCCATGAGATAGTTCTCCTCTCCCACTTCAGTATATCCGCCGCCAACTTCAGTTCCTCTATTTATGGTTACAAATTCACGGATAATAGTTCCTCTGCCAATTTTCAAAAAAGTCTTCTCTCCATGATATTTAAGATCTTGTGGAGCTGCTCCTATGGATGCATACTGGAAAATCTTGCAATCCTGGCCTACAGTCACATACTGGTCAATGGTAGTGTAGGGACCTATTTCAGTGCCTGAACCTATATGAACATCTTTTTTAATTATAGCATAGGGGCCTATGGAGACATTGGATTCTATTTCAGCACCTGGGTCAATTATTGCTGTGGGATGAATCATATTTTTTTTACTTCCTTGGTTTTTTATGTGAAAGTCTCTTGAGGTATCTGTCATTATAAGACTTTCATTTTTAGTTGTGCTCATCAGGGCATGGTCGTTATATGAAGTCTCTTGTATGTAAAAGTCTCTTGAAATAGCTTCAATCATGAGAGTTTAATTTTTTTGTGCTCATAAGGGTATAGTCGTTATCTATTTGTCCCGATTTCTTTCAAGAGAAAAGAGCCTTTTGCGTATTTCTGGAAGAGTTGGCAATATAGATGCCACCTTGAGCCATACTTTGTGGGGCATCCCTGGAATTCCTGAAACAATATCTCCTGGTTTAACGTCGCTTAAAACTCCGGCACCAGGCCCTACAATAGCACCGTCTCCTACGGTAAGATGTCCTGATACACCAGCCTTTCCAGCCAGAATAACCCGTTTTCCGATAATGCTGCTTCCGGCAATCCCAACCTGAGCAACAATCAAAGAGTGTTCGCCTATGGTCACATTATGAGCAATATGGACAAGATTATCTGTCTTAACGCCCTTGCCTATCCATGTTCTCCCAAAGGTTCCTCTGTCAATAGTATTGCAGGCCCCTATTTCAACATCATCATCAATCTGGACAAATCCTGCGTGAGGAATTTTTTCATGAACGCCTGTACGGGGGATATTTGCGTGATTTCCTGTATGAGGAATTTTTTCATGAACTCCTGTACGGGGGATATTTGCGTGATTTCCTGTATGAGGAATTTTTTCGTGGTTTACTGCTGTATGGGGGTTCTTGTCATGGTCTGCTGTATGAGATATCTTGTCGTGGTTTGCTGTATGGGAGGTGATTTTCGTACCACTTTCTTGATGGGAGATATCGCCTTCAGTACTTTTGTCAGGAATATCTTCCATAACCTCCTGGGTAAATCCAAAACCATCGCTGCCAATAACGGTGCCAGAGTGGATAATCACCCGTGAGCCAATACGGGTACGATCCATAATGGTGACATTAGGTTTGATTATACTGTCACTCCCAATAACCACATCATCCCCTATATAGACTCCATGCATTATATGAACTCTCTCCCCGACCTTGACGTTATCTCCTATAGTGACATGATGTCCGATTGTGATATCACATCCCTGAACAAAGTTGCTGCCTGTCACACTTCCTTGAGCAATTGTTCTGTCCGGTCTCTTTGCAGGGTGAAAAAAGGCAAGAATTCTAAAAAATTTGCGTTTTGGATTTCGGGTTTTTATCAATGAAACAGCAAAAGAGCTATTTGTACCCGACTCTTGGGCTGTTTCACATATAGCTTCTTCTTGATTGCCGACTTCTTGATAATATGTTTCATATTCAAAATCTTCAGGAACGATAACTGCACAAGCCTTGGTCTTGTTCAACGCCTTGAGAAATTTACCGTCTGAAGCAAATGTGATTTCGTCTGATCCGGCATCATAAAAAGATGAGACTCCATGCACTTCAAGAGTCTCATCTCCTATAACCTTACCATCAATCTTCTGAGCAATCTCTTTAAGAGTCAGTTTTAGATTATTGTTACTTTTCATAAGAAATTATTAATAATTTTGTTTATGTGAAAGTCTCTTTAAATAGCTGTGTTTATGTGACATTCATTCTTCGTTGTGGCCGAGAGCCAACTCCCGCTCCGGTCATGCCGGTTATTTAGCGGCAGGTTTTTTGTTAAATTCGCTGATTACCTTATCAGTAATATCCAGAGTGCCATCAAAATACATTATGCCACCCTCATTTTTCTCGATAATCATTGTAAATCCCTCTTTTTTCCCCAATTCAGAAGTCACATCCATGACAACACCGCGAATCTTATTAAAGTGTTCCGCCTGCATCTCCTTGAAATCTCTCATATATTCTGCCCTTAGGGTCTTAAATTCATTAAACTTGGTTCTAAGCTCTTTCTGTTTCTCCTCTTTCTTATCTTTACTCATTACAAGTGAGTCTTTTTCAAATTTTTTCTGAAGATCAAGCAGTTCAGTTTCTTTGGCTTTCATGTCATCCTCCATGCTTTTACCTTTTCTGTTCAACTCATCGGTTGCACGTTTGCCCTGGTTGGATGAAGTAAGTATCTTCTGGAAATCAACAACTCCGATTTTAACTGTACTGGCTGCACTGGAAACAGTGACAAAACTTGTAACGGTTATAAAACTTATTAAACAGACTGTAAGAGCTGCAAAGAACACCATTGATTTTTTCATTTTTATAATTTTCTCCATTTATTTTATATCTCTTAAATTTTAACCTGCAACATCTAATCTTTTAACCCTGCAATATGTTTATGTGAAAGTCTCTGTAGTGGCTTGTTTTTTATGAAGACTTTCATTTCTTCGATTGTGGCGGTCATCCGCCATGTATGTTATATTGTGTGATCTATAAACCCAATATGAAACATGGGTTTTAAAATGCACCTCCCATGGAAAACTCCCATCTTCCACCACTGTACTGATTGCCATTTAGAATTTTGCCATACTCTATCCTTATTGGCCCTAATGGAGAATACCAGCGAAATCCCCCGCCGTAACTGGAATAAAGATCATTGAATGTAATATTTTCGTCTTTCAGATAGGCATCCCCTGTATCATAAAATACAACACCTGACAGATTTATATCTTCCATAAGAGGAAAAATAACCTCGGCATTGAACTGAATAAACTTTTCTCCGCCCCTCTGCTCATTCTCCCCTTCCGGAGTTGCATTAATATCCTGCCAATCATAGCCTCTAACAGAATTGATACCTCCAAGGTAGAAACGCTCGTAATCAATTTCAATATCTTTGGATCTGTCATCAAGATATCCTGTCTTGGCATGGACAAAACCTGTAAATTTCCAAAAAAGCGGATAGTACCAGCCTGTTTCAGCGATGTACTTTGTAAAATCTATCTCCCCTCCAAGCAGGCCGCCTGCGTACTCTACAGAGATGCTGCTGTCAGAACCCTCTGTGGGATTAAAGGCCGCGTTTGTTGAATCATATCTAAGCGAGGTTGTAACACTGCTTGTAAGATAATCACCTGGGTCCACATCCGTATATATATCCTGAACATTGGAAATGGTAAAATCTTCATAACCATATCTTAGCCCCACAGATGTATAGTCAAATATTTTGTAACTGAAACGTAATGCCCCCCCCTTGCTATCCTTGTCGTAATAGTCATACTCCTTGTCCCAGTTATATGCATCAATTCCGGCAGAAAGGGGGATATCAAATAGCCATGGTTCTGTAAAACTCAAGGTAAAACGAGTTGATGTGGCCGAAACCTCAGCCTTTGTAGAGACAATCTGACCACGTCCAAACAGATTTCTCTCTGAAATAGATATCATGCCAAAAAGCTGATCTTCACTGCTGTAACCACCTCCGAAACTGAAGGCTCCGGTTGCTTTTTCTGTAATATCCACATTCAGGTTAAGCTTGTCCTCTCCGCTGCCTTTTGAAGTCTTGATATCCACGTTCTCAAAATAGTCAATACGTCTTAAGTTTCTGACACTCTTCTGAATTTTTGACATGGAGTATAGATCCTGTTCATAGACTTCAAGCTGACGCCTTATAACTTTGTCTCTTGTTTTTGTATTGCCGCTTATAAGAATCCTCTCAAGATATACAGGAGAGCCCTTTTCTATACTAAACTTTACGTCAACTATCTTTTGCTCATCATTTTTTGCAACGCCAGGAGATATATCTGCATTGGCGAAACCCTTGTCTGAATAGATATCTGTAATGGCAAATACGTTGGTTCTTAGTTTTTCCCGGCTGTAAAGATCACCGGTTTTAATAGTTAACTGTTTATGCAGATCTGCTTCAGGGACGATTAGATCTCCTGCAAATGCAATTGTGCCAAGTTTAAACTGTTCACCCTCCTGAATTTTAAATTTAACAGAAATGCTCTCCTTGCCAAACTCAACTTCAGGGTCAGATACTTTTGCATCTATAAAACCATTGTCTTTATAGTGCGATTCCAGTCTGTAAACATCTTGCTCAAGTTCATTCCGTTTAAGTTCACCAGATGAGGTTATCCATGAGAAAAATCCCTTCTCATTAGTTTTAAGTACCTTCTTTAAAGCCTTATCTGAGAAAAACTTGTTGCCGTCCATTTCGATCTTCTCAATCTTGAGCTTTTTCCCCTCTTTGATATCAAGTGTTATATCTGCCTGATTATTATCAAGCATCTCAGCAGTATAGGTAATCTCGCAATTATGGTAGTTTTTGTCCGTATAAAGTGCCTTAATACGCTCAATATCTTCATTTATCTTAAAGACATTAAGAATAGATCCGGTTCCGGTTCGCACCACATCTTGTATCTCTTTATTTTCATATACGCGATTACCCTGGAACTTGATCTTTCTGACGCTTGGTTTTTCCGTAACATTAAAAATTACGGTGACACCTTTGTCAGTTTTTTCACCCTCCACTCTAACATCTTCAAAATACCCCATTGCAAAGACCTTTTTAAGGTCCCTGGAAACTGCATCAACAGTGAAAATATCTCCCTGCCTCACAGTAAGTGATCTTAAAACAGCATCAGACTCAATTCTTTTATTTCCACGTATAGCTACATTAGCAACAAGTTGTCTGTTGAATATTGAACTGCCCATCTCTTTACTAATAATATTGACAGCAGAAAAAAGGTTCTCAATGACACTGGCTCTTGCAGAAAATGGCAGCGGTGGTGCGGATGTGATAACATTAAACAGCTTTGCATCAATACTGATCTGACCTCCTGCAACAAAAAGGGATCCCCATACCAAATAGTCAACTCCCTGCTCCAGTCCGATCTTTTGAATAGCTTTGTAATCCAGAAGATTGCTTGGGATATCCTTATTCATTATCAGCGTTTCTGCCCCTTGGCTTTTCAAGTTGTCTGCAACCATTGAGGGAAGATTTTTTTTAAGGTAATCCATGTTTGACGCTGCATGTATTTCAAATGGGAAGATCCCTACTTTTACCTTCTCTTCTGCCCATGAACAAGAGACTGTCATAAAAAGGAGCGATAAGGAAAAAAGCACTATAAGTGCCAGAATATTGATATTGTTTTTTGTACTATGAATGTTCATTTTCATCAGTCCCTGTTAAAATTTATTCACTCGTAAAAGTTCCTGAACAGGAACTTCTTAGAGTCATAACTATCTTATTTTACCATAAAAATGCACGGTCTCATTTTCATTGTTGGGGGGTGGCCAAATCTGACCATGTCCGTTTATTTATGACGCATTTTTGAAAAATGATTTTTTATGAGACCATCAAAATTATGAAGTAACTCCAACTATCTTGCAATCTTGAATTGTCACCCGCTTATCCATAAGTGCCGCAAGCTCACTATTATGGGTGACCACCATCAATGTCATGCCAAGTTCGCGATTTAGTTCCACCAGAAGATGGTGTACCTGAGAACTGTTCTGTTTATCTAAATTACCCGTAGGTTCATCTGCTAAAAGTATATCCGGCTTCATAACCAATGCTCTTGCAAGGGCAACCCGCTGCTGTTCGCCACCCGAAAGATCCTCTGCCCTGTGATGAATGCGATGTTTTAGACCTACTCTTTCAAGAATTGCCTCTGAGTCCATAACTATTTTTTTCCTGGATATGCTGCTGATCATTCCAGGAACCATAACATTTTCAATGGCAGAGAATCCCTGAAGCAGGTGGTGGAACTGAAAGACAAAGCCTATTTTGCTGTTTCTGAAACTGGCAAGTTTCTCTTGACTCAAGGCAAACAGATTCTGTTTTTCAAAAAAAAGCTCCCCCTGATTTGGACGATCAAGAGTTCCAACAATGTGCAGAAGAGTTGATTTGCCTGTTCCTGATGCTCCCACCACGGCAATGCTTTCGCCTTTGTAAATTTCAAAATCCACATTTTTGAGAATTTCTATATCTACCGCACCGTTGATGGCACCGCTCTTGAATATTCTTGAAATCCCCTTCAGGGAAATCAAACTTGAGTCTTCCTTCCGGGACATTAAATTTTCCCCCCCTTCCTGGAGATTAAAGAAGATATGTTATCCATAGCGAAGAGCCTCTACAGGGTCCATTTTTGATGCTTTATATGAAGGATAGATGGTTGACAAAAAACAGATTGCAATGGATGCAACTGAAATAAGAAACACATCAAGGTATTCAAGCTGAACAGGAAGGGTAGAAAAAGGGTAGGCAGCAGGCAGTTCAATGAACTGATATCTCTTTAGAAGAACACACACCACAACTCCTGCTGAAGTTCCAAGTACGGTTCCAGTAAGCCCTATTATCATCCCTTGAATCACAAATATCTTTCTGATCAGCATGTCAGTTGCCCCCATGGCTTTGAATACAGCGATATCCCTTGTCTTTTCCATGACCATCATGATCAGGGCACTTGCAATGTTAAATGCAGCCACAAGGATAATAAGGGTTAAAATGACAAACATTGCTGTCTTTTCAAGTTTTAATGCTGAAAAAAGACTTTTGTTGATCTCCATCCAGTCCCTTCCATAAAAAGGAGAACCAAGAGAATCAACTATATTGTTCTTGATCTGTGCAGATAGAAAAAGGTCATCTACCCACACCCCAAGAGCAGATATACGTCCCTTCATGCCCATCAGTTTCTGGGCATCATTGAGATGAACATAGGCAAGCGAACTGTCATATTCATACATGCCAGAGTCAAAGACACCAGTTACAAGAAAGCGTGTCATGGATGGCATGTGTCCTACTGGAGATATCATTCCTCCGGGTACCATCAACACAACCTTGTCGCCAGTTGTAACGCCAACATGCTTTGCAAGCTCTCGTCCCATTATTATACCAGGAAAAGGTCTTTCCAAATTATCAGCATCAGCTCTTTCTGAATTATCAGCATCGGTTCCTTCTGAAGCATCAGCATCAGCTCCTTCTGAAGTATCAGCATCAATTCCTTCTGAGGCATCAGTATCGGTTCCTTCTGGTGAATTAATAGAAGCATCAGCAGTACTATTTACAGCATCACCATCTATATCAGCAGATATTTTATTTTGTTTATATTTTTTGCCAGTACCAAGTTTTTTTTCTGATTCTCCAGTACCAAGTTTTTCTTCAAGTTCAGCGGCGGTAAATCCTTTGATAAGAGATACACCTGAAGCTGGCTCAATCCCCCTTACCACTGCTCCAGAGAGTCCTGATGAAGAGCGTATCATGGTCTGTCCAAAGACTAATGGAGAGATGGCATCAACTCCTTTAATCTCTTTGATCTTCTTTTCAGCATCTTTGTAGCCAATAAATTTACCTGAGTAATCCATTATCAAGATATGGGGCTCCACTCCCAGAATTCTTTTTCTGAATTCAATTTCAGCTCCGCTCATTACCGCAATAACAATAACCAGTGCCATAACACCAACTGTGACTCCGGCCACTGACAATAGAGTTATAAGAGAGATAAACCCCTCTTTTCGTTTGGCTTTGAGATATTTACCCGCTATGAAAAATTCAAGGGACACTATATTTTCCTGTTATTTTATGCACTGTTTTTCATATGGGGAAAAAGAATCACTTCCCTGATAGATGGAGAGTCTGTAAGCAGCATCACAAGCCTGTCTATACCGATCCCCTCTCCGGCAGTTGGAGGCATACCATATTCCAAAGCTTCAACATAGTCAGCATCCATAATGTGGGCTTCGGTGTTCCCTTCGGTTCTTTGGGACGCCTGCTGGGCAAATCTGTCATATTGATCTGCAGGGTCATTTATTTCTGAAAATCCATTGGCAATCTCTCTGCCGGCAATAAAAAGCTCAAACCTGTCTGTAAGCTCAGGGTTTGAATCGCTCTTTCTTGACAAGGGCGAAACCTCAACAGGGTACCCAGTGATAAATGTCGGCTGTATAAGTTTTGGCTCTACAAGAGCATCAAAGAGCTTGGTGAGAATCTTGCCATAACGCTCTTTTTTGGTTATTTTAATCCCCTTCTCATCTGCTACCTCAAGAAGCTTTACTGGATCACTGATTATTGTGCTGTCAATTCCACCAATGGTTGTAAGAGAGTCTATCATAGATATTCTTCTCCATTGACCGTTGTTTTCTGCATTTGCAAAATCAATGATTTGTCCCTGATATTCAATCTGAAGAGTTCCATTTACCTCCAAGGCAATTGCTCTGAACATCTCTTCTGTCAAATCCATAAGATCTTCATAGGTTGCATATGCCTGATAAAATTCAACCATGGTAAATTCTGGATTATGCCTGGTGGATACCCCCTCATTTCTGAAGTTGCGGTTGATCTCAAACACCTTTTCAAAACCGCCCACAACAAGGCGTTTAAGATAAAGTTCAGGGGCGATACGCAAAAAAAGCTCCATGCCAAGAGCATTGTGCCAGGTTTTGAACGGTGTAGCTTCGGCCCCTCCTGGCAGAGGCTGCATCATGGGCGTCTCAACCTCCATAAAATCACGTTTCTCAAAAAAACGGCGCATGGAGCTTACGATCTTGCTCCTTTTTATAAAGATATCCCTTGCCTGTTCATTCATGATAAGGTCAAGGTATCTTTGCCTGTATCGTTTTTCAGGATCTTTTATACCATGATATTTTTCAGGAAGAGGTCTGACCGATTTTGACAGAAGCCTCAAACTCTTTGCAAGAACTGTCCACTCTCCGGTTTTTGTCTGAAAAAGAGGTCCCTCAATTCCAACAAAATCCCCAATATCAAGTTTTTTGAAAATAGCATACGCTTCATTCCCGATAAAATTCTTCTGAACATATGCCTGCATCTGTCCAGTTCTATCTTTGAACCTTATAAAGGAGGATTTACCAAATTTATTGACAGCCATCATCCTGCCTGCTACAGCAAAGGTGCTGCCATTCTCTCCCAGAGTCACCGATTTTTCAGTGGCAGACGGTACAGTTGAAGACTCTCCCACTTCTTCTCCAGTGGTAGGTGGTGATACCGTTGAAGACTCTTGCTCTTGCCCGTTTATATCTTGCTCTTGCCCGTTTAATAGATTTTTAGAACTGACCTGTGTCAGCTCATGAAGCTGTAAAATGGTATTGGATATTTTGAAATCATTGGGATAAAGATTGACACCGCTCTCTTTGAGCTCGTTCATCTTTTCTTTTCTTGCCTTTAAAAGTGTGCTTGATTCATCCATTATATATCTTTCTTTAAACCCGCTTCAGT
Organism: Desulfamplus sp.; assembly: GCA_015231705.1. Lineage (GTDB taxonomy): Bacteria > Desulfobacterota > Desulfobacteria > Desulfobacterales > Desulfobacteraceae > Desulfamplus. The sequence goes on from JADGBC010000028.1 coordinate 16,191, forward strand.
GTGTTTTTATAGAGGTATCTTTAACGTTTTGTAATAGCAAGACACCCATTTTCATTGTGCCCATCAGGGCATGGCCATTATCTTGGTATTGGATCGATTTGATCTTGCCTCTGATCTCATTGAAAAATTGGTATAGTTACCCTACTTTACTGTCAGGTGTCAACATCTTGTTTAGGTTTGAAACAGAGGTACTACCAACATTATCTTTAAACATAACTGTAAAAGTTGTCCCTTGTCCAACTTCGCTTTCAACATATATCAAACCGTTATATGAATCTACAAGCCTGTGAATAATTGAGAGTCCAAGTCCTGTGCCATAAGATTTTGTAGTGAAAAAAGGATTAAATACAGAATCTATATCCATCTGGTCAATGCCACATCCATTATCGCTTATCTTTAGAAGTATCCTGTTATCTTTTGATCTGAAAAGCCTGATAATTATAGATCCTCTGAGTACAGATAATTTTTTAACACCATCCTTGTCCTCACTTGGAGTTCCTGCCAAATTATCCATAAAAGCCTTATGAAGGAATGTCTTTGACACTTCGGTTGACTCTGGCTCATCCTCAGCATCTTGATTTTTAAGGGCATGAATCGCTTCAGCAGCATTTTTAACAAGATTCCAGAGAATCTGGCGGAAGTGGTCAGGATCCATATTAACAGAGATAGAGTCATCCAAGTCCATTTTAAAATCAATTTGATCGCTGCACTGTCCGGCATCTCCAGCATCTGATTTTATATTACCAGCATACGACACATCCTGCTGCGAAACATTCTGTGAAATGTTATCACGGCAAAGTATATCCTGACTAAAAAGTTTTACGGTTTCAACAATTTCGAGAGCAAGAAAGATCTGCTTAGAATTAAAAGCAGGAGGTTTTGCGAACAGAAGAAATTCAGTCACTATACGGGTAAGACGCTCCGTTTCACGCAATACAATCTGCATAAGCCTGTAGTTTGAGGTACCAGGTTGTGAATCCTCCTTTAGCATCTGAATTGAACCTGACAAAGAGGCCAAGGGGTTTTTTATTTCATGAGCCATGCCTGCGGCAAGCTCTCCCATTGTAGCCATTTTCTCAACACGCTTGAGATGGTCCTCAATCAGTTTGAGCTCTTTTCTGGCCAGTTTTGCCTGAAACGCAAGAAATCCGCTCAGAACAGCCACAGCAAAACATGCAGCCATAATTATTACCAGACGGTAAATAATGTGGTTCCATGGTACCTGAGCAGACAACTGTCCTGTAGTTATAAAAGGAGCTATGAGACCATAATACTCAAGATCGATCAGCAGACCGTACTGAAGAGAGCACAACGTAGCAATTATAAGGCTTCCCTTGCGTAAAAGAAGCATGCTGGAAGCTATAATCACCACAAGATAGAGAAATGTAAATATGCTTTGAAAACCACCGGTAATAAAAATTATGGCACTTACAGTAAAAGAGTCAATCGTAAGCTGAACATAGGCAAACATGGGGCTGGTTGAAAGTTTTTTGAAAAGAAGACCGTATAATACAGATATAAAGAGCATAAGCAGAGCAACAACATAAACTGCTACAAACGGCCGAGCATCAAATGGAAGAGATTCATTTGTAGAAAATACAAGCGTGGAAAATATCAAAATAATTGAAAATATAATCCTGAAACCTGTAAGCCACTTCAATCCACGCTGTAATTCAACTTGAGTTATCATTAGCCAACAGCACCAGCAATACTGAATATTGGAAGATACATGGCAATTACAAGTCCTCCTATAACGACTCCAAGAAAAACAAGCATAAAAGGCTCGATCATTGCTGTCAGGTTATTGACCGACTGATCCACTTCATCATCATAAAAATCGGCAATTTTACCAAGCATCTGGTCAAGAGCACCGGTAGATTCTCCAACAGCTATCATGGAGCATACCATTGATGGAAAAACTCCGCTTTCCTGCAATGGATCAGCCATGGATCGACCTTCTGCAATACCGATCTTGACATCGCCAATGGCAAATTCCACAGTTTTATTTCCAGCAGTTCTTGCCACAATATCAAGAGCTTCGAGAATTGACACACCGCTTGACATCATTGTTCCCATAGTTCTTGTAAATTTAGCAACCGCCACCTTTTTAATAAGCAGACCAAATATAGGTGCTTTAAGAATCAGATCATCCATGACAATCCGGCCTTTTGCGGTTGCATACGCTCTTTTTAGAAAAAATATAGAACCAAATATCCCTGCAATTATGTACACGATATTTGCTACCACAAAGTCGCTGACAGCAACAGCCATCAATGTCGGACCAGGAAGAGAGCCCCCCATATCATCAAACATCTTCTTAAAAACCGGAATAACAAAAACCATGATAATACCAACAACAATAATAGCAATAGCCATTGTAATTGCAGGATATGTCATGGCACCTTTGACCTTTTTTTTAAGCTTTGCCATCTTTTCCATGTAAGCAGACAGCCTTCTTAGAATTATATCGAGAATACCGCCAGCCTCACCAGCAGCAACCATATTTACAAAAAGCTCGTCAAAAACTTTTGGAAATTTCTTAAGGGCATCGGCAAAGGTCTCTCCTGTTTCAACAGATTCCTTTATTTTCTTTAAAATCTTCTTGAATGTGACATTCTCCTGCTGACTGTGAAGTATATCCAAGCACTGCAAAAGAGGAAGCCCAGCATCAATCATGGTTGAGAACTGACGACAAAAAATGATAACATCGGCATCTGTTACAGAGGGCTGCAAAAAAGCGACATTTTCAAAGATATCCTTTGGTTTTTCCTTTACTTTTATTGGCTTTATTTTTCTTCTCTGAAGGCTTGATCTGACCTGATCAGGGGTCTCTGCCTCCATCTCTCCTTTGATTGTCCTGTTTTTGGGGTTTTTACCCGTCCATATAAAAACTTTCATTAGGCTCTCCTTAAGCAATATGGATTCTATTTTTTCATACTGCAGACATTTCTCTTACCGAATACAGTTCCTTCCAGATGATTTAGCAAGATACAGGGCATCATCAGCCTGCTTCATCAACAGATCAAGTGTCTGATAATTTTTATCTGTCAACGAGCTTATTCCAATGCTTATTGTGCAAGCAAGTTGTTTACCTTCTGTTTTCAGACTAAAATCTTCTACATTTTGACGGACTCTTTCTGCAACAATTTTGGCATCATCAAAAGTAGTCTCTGGCAAAAGTGCTGCAAACTCCTCTCCTCCTATTCTTCCAAAAAGGTCATTAACTCTAAAAGCATCCATGCATATAGTTGCAACGTTTTTAAGAATCTGGTCACCTGCCTGATGTCCATATGTATCGTTAATATTTTTAAAATGGTCAATATCCATCATCAGAAATGTTATAGGATGATTATACCGGACAGCACGACTCAACTCCTCTTCTGCACGCTTCATAAAATACCTGCGATTACTAACCCCTGTCAAATAATCCTGCATTGCCATGTTTTGATATTTGAGAGAAATTGTCTTTAGTGCTTTTTCAGAGACTATCCTGAGTTTAATCTCCTCTTCAAGCATCTTTTGTGTTCTACTAAGAGATATGTGAGTATTGACTCTTGCCAAAATCTCTTCAGCCTGAAATGGCTTGGTAATATAGTCAACGGCACCCATCTCAAATGCCTTTACCTTATCCTGAATTGCATCAATTGCACTTATAAAAATAACAGGAATGGATTTTGTAAGTTCATTGTCCTTAAGTTTCTGACACACTTCATATCCATCCATTTCAGGCATCATAATATCTAAAAGAATCAATTCGGGTAAAGTTGAAAACGCAGATTTTAAAGCAATTTCTCCACTTGGTGCGGGTCGAACCTTATACCCGTGCCTGCTGAGAATGGCAATAAGCAGGCGAAGATTTTGTGGATTGTCATCTACAACTAATATATTCCCGCTATTTTCAATACTTTTAGGAAATTGATCTTTTATCTCCTGATTAGTTTCTTCTTGATTAGCCATTATTAATATCCAAAACCTCCATTATCTCTTTATACTTGAAACCAGATGCTAATTTTGAAATATGCCTTGCAGTATCAGGGTATTTTGCGGCAATACCATTCACAAGCTGTTCAATGTTGTCCAGATCAAGGTCAATTAGAGCCTTTTGCATATTTACTACAAATTGCTCAGGTAAATCTGCTATGGACTCATTTGACGATGATCGCATAATGCTATTTGATGAATATGGTATTACATCATCTGGCGAAGCTAAAATATCATTATCGTCAGTTTCTCGTTCTAAAGAGTCGTAGATGTATTTTACACCAATGTGTTTTGCAATAGCATCAAAAATTTCATTTTCCATAAAAGGTTTTCTGATAAAATCATCGCATCCTGCTAAAAGAACAAGGTTTTTCTGCTCTTCAAATGCACTTGCAGTCAAGGCAATAATAGTCGTTTTTTTTACAGAAGTTTGTGCTATCCCCCTTTTTTCATATATATGATTATGATCCATATTTGAGTGTTGTTCTACAATTCGTTTATCATAATCCATTCTATTTTGTTCTATCTGCCTAATTCTACGGCAGGCTTCATATCCATCCATCACAGGCATCCTCATATCCATCCATATCAAATGTGGATTCCATGACTCAAATATTTTCACCCCTTCAAGACCATCTACGGCAATACGCACTTCAAATCCCACAGATTCAAGAAGTCTGCTTAAAAGCATCTGATTCAAAGCGTTATCCTCAACAATCAGGATTCTTGTGGAGGGCTGTCCCGGTTCAAGAGCAACAACTTTTTGATATGATAATTTTTTCATCTGTTCCAGAATTATATCAGCTATCTCGACATCAATAAAAAAACTGAATAGAGAGCCTTCATCCACAGTACTCTTGACTGTGATCTCTCCGCCCATCAGGTGTACATATTCCTGACTGATTGAGAGGCCAAGTCCAGTCCCTTCGCTTGTAGTCATGCTGGTGCGTGTACGCATGAATTTTTGAAAAAGTTTTTTAATATCTTCCTGAGATATCCCGACACCACTATCTTCAACCTCAAACAGAATCACCCCATTTCTTGGGATACCATCCACTTTATGGCATGTCTGACATCTGATTCTGAGAGATACGAACCCTGACTTCGTAAATTTGACAGCATTTACAAGAAGATTAATAAGAACCTGACGCAGTTTCTGCTCGTCTGACTTGATATAGCGAGGAATTGCAGGGTCAATATCAGTAATAAATTCCAAACCAGCCTTGTGGATACGGGGTTGAACCATAGCTTCGATATCTTGTATCATCTGAAAAAAATCAAAGTCTTCATACAGAATCTCAACCTTTCCTGCCTCAATCTTTGATATTGCCAGAATGTCATTAATAAGATTAAGAAGATGAATACCGCTTCTCATAATAATATTAGTTGTCTCACGCTGGCTGTCAGTTACATCTTTATCCCTCTCCATCAACTGGCTGAATCCGATAATGGCATTAAGAGGGGTTCTAAGTTCATGGCTCATGTTGGCAAGAAAATCGCTTTTTGCACGATTCGCCGATTCCGCCTCCTGTCTCGCGGTTTCTGATTTTTCCCTTGCAGACTCAGCCTCCTGTTGTGCAGCTTTCCTGAAATGAATCTCTTGTTCCAGAGCCTCGTAGTTTGTTTTAAGATTTGAGGTCATAATATTAAATGAGTGTGTCAAATCACCAAGTTCATCTTTCACATTAGTCTCAACGCACTGATTAAAATCTCCATTGGCAACAGCAACTGCGGCATCGCGTAGCAAAATAATAAGTGCGGTGTAAATCTTTGAGATATAAAATGCAATTATCAGAGATAACAGGATGACAAAGAGATATACCTTAACCATGCGTTTTTGAAGCAGAAACATTGGCATCATTACGTTGTCAACATGATTTCCGATATAAAGAGACCAGCCTGCAGGTTTCGTAAAAAACTGACGAAGATTATTGTTTTGGTTATAGCTGTCAGGATGCGAACAGGCATATAACTTATCAATACCACCCTCTTTAACAATGAAATAGCCGCTTTTTTCTGTTGATTTTTTTAAAAAAGCTTGATCTGAAATATTTTCAAAAAATTTAAATGGTTTATTTGAGTAGACAAGTTCTCCATCCAAGGTTATTAATCTAACATCAGAATATTCATTAAGTTCAGTTAACGCCTGAACCTCCCGCATTATCCAGGTGGATGAGAGAACAACTTTTACAACACCAAGAAAGTTGTTGTCCTGATCGTTAAGCCTTACAGCAATTGTAAGGCCATATATGCCAAGATATTCATCATATTGAATTTCTGATATATAGGCACCATTTTCAAATGCCTTTTGCCACCATAGCTCACCACCCTCATAGTATCTTTTTGTGAGATCTGTAGATGCAATATTGACACCAAAGGCATTGGTCATGGACAGTTTCAAAAAAACAGTACGCCCTGAACGTGTTTCGTAAAAATCAAAAAAGATCTCTTTAAATATGGATACAACTTCATTTTCAAGGACTTTCTGTATTATGGATGGGACTGTTTCTTCTCTGAAACTGGCTTTAGGGTCTTCTAAGATGGTTTGTGTTTTTGAATTATTGTGAAGGTTTTGGGGTGTCTCTATCTGTTCATTGCGTATTATGTAATCTTTCCAGATACGATCATTTCGTAAGATAAAATTATCAGTGTCTGACATTTCTGAAAACTTGAGATTTGAATTATAAACATGTCCGGTAATAACCGGTCTGGTTTCAAGATTCTGAATGCTCTCAATTTTACTGGATAAAATCGAGAGCAGTGTGTCATGCATAACATTTGCCATACTGACCATGTTCTTGCCGTAAGATCGTTCCAATGCATTACTGCTCATCCTGATGCTGTAAAATCCAAGCATTGCCAATACACACAGCCAGAAAGTGACCAAAATTATCATTTTATTATGAATTCGCATTCCGATCATAAAAAATTATCTTCCAACCATTTGAATCATTAGTCACTTATCCGTGCCACATCGACAAAACTTTGTCGATAATAAGCACTTATCAGATTCTAAGTGCTCTGTTTCTCCTGCTTTGATAAGAACAAGAAAATCCTACTGATTATCCTTGGATAAAAAAACTTATCCTTGGCAAGAAAACAAAACCCCACTGATCATCCTTTCGTCATGAATATCCTGATTCAGGCAAAGATTCACTTATAAATTATCTCTCCATTTCTAATCTGTGCCGAAAACAGTGGAAACAGAATATCTTTTTCACCTTTTTGCAACTCAATATTGCCGAAGACCCCGGAATATACGAATCCTTTTTCAAAAAGAGCCTTAACGGTCTCCTGGGTCATTGGCTTGTCTTCCAGAAGTCCAATTAGTATATAGATAAAATCATATCCATTGGCTGAATACTGGGTAAAAGGCTTGTTATATATCTCTTCATAATGCTTTTTTACCTTATCAGCGAACGGATAATTTTTATTATAGATTGCAGGGGCAGTAACATGAAGATCGTTTGATTCAGGTATTGAAGTTACAGATGGAAGCGTTGCCGTTGTGGTAGAGATAATGTCACCTTTATAACCAACTGCTCTGAGAGCCTTCAAGATTCTAATGATATGAACATCAAAGCCTATAACTGCTACTGCCTTAGTATCTTTTACAGCATTGACATTAGCTGAAAAATCTTTGCTGTCAGAAGAAAATGACGAAGGCACAACCTCAATTTCCTTCTCTTTACAACGATTCGCCATATCTTTAAAAACCGAGCTTCCATAGGCATCGTCCATGTAAATTATCCCAAGTTTTGCATCGTCTATTTCATCTACATCGTTTTTGATATCAAAAAAAAGTTTTGTAATAGGTGGAGCTTCATGTTCAGCCGTTGTCCAGTAACGATAAACCCAATCTCTTCCTTGCGTAAGTGCAGGGACAGTTGCAACAAGACCAACTAACAATCGCCTCTTCTCTTCTGCTATAGGAGCAAGTTTCATGGAGAGAAAACTCAAGCAGCTTACAATTACCAATGGGTTGGCTCTCTCCAGCTCTGTAAAAACCTCTTGAGCAGCATTATCAGACGCTACGGCATTTCTGACCATAATTTGAATTTTGCGTCCATTTATTCCTCCTTGCTGATTTATCTCATCGGCAGCAAGAAGAAGACCGTCTCTGACCTCTTCACCTGCGTAAAGACCAGGTCCTGAAAGTGTCAAAGCGGCACCAATAACTACCGGAGGCTCATCTCTGGTGCAGGAGAGAATTATAAAAAATAAAGTAAACAGAGCCATTACCGTTATGGTCAATAGTAGCTTGACTTTTGATATTTTCATCAATGTTGATTCCCTCGTAAATAGTCATATCCTGTTACCGGTCAATATCGAAAGCACTTCAAGAGACTTTAATCTTGCTCTCTGTGCAATCTCCTCAGCCTCCTTTGTTATCTCTGCTCCAAAGCTCTTGTCTTCAATATCTTTCATGTTTATGGATACATTCCGAAAAGCCCCCCAGATACCAGTTTCCAAGGCTCTTGCACCAACCTCAAGATCAGACTTTGAAGCAGGATTTATATGTGGTGCTATCTCACAAAGAGCATCCCAGGCAGAATCGCCAAGACGCATGGTAGTCAGAGGCACATTGATAGCGGTTTTAAGACCTGCCTGCATTTTTTCATTGCGTGCCAATGTTACAGGATCTTCACCACCAGTTCCTTTTGGCATTCGAAAACCTTCCATATATTCATTAAATGCTGACGTGTCAGCATCAATCATCGGGATGAGTTTACGTGTAAGCTCATGAAGCAGGGGTATATGTTTTTGCATAAACGGCTGGACACTCTCATATTTTCTGACACCATAGGTTATTTTTGCAACCATTGAAGCAAGTCCAACTCCCATGGCAGCCATTGCAGCAGATGCAGAGCCGCCACCCGGAGCTGTAGAGCGTGCTGCTATCTCTTCAATAAAGGCTCTGACGCTCATACCTGCAAGGGGTTCCAAAGGAGGCTCAGCAACAATATATTCAATAATCTTCTCTTTGGGCCTGAACGGGGCAACAGAGCTTAATCCTAAGCGTTCAATCGCAAGCCGCAGCTTCTGGTCTTCCTCATAAATAAAAAGATTCTCTTTTTCAATGTAGTATTCTGCCGCCACAAGAAGCGAATCTAACGGGACAATGCCCACTATTTCAGAACCAGCAACTCCTACATTCAGGGCAGCGGCCTCTTTTTTTACCTCCTCAAAAAGCACATGAATAGGCGTCACATTGTAGTTGTTCAAATTGACCGTTACCTGAGCCATGTTGTACTCATTGACAAACCACCCCATCCCCTTGACATCCTTAAGACGTCCTGGCTGCTCTTCTCCCTGTTCATTCTGGCCACGTCCTGCCTCGCGAAGATTGAGTGCTATCCGGTGAGCCTGATTGGAAGTACCAAGAATATTGACATTGTAGGCAATCAGAAACATGCGTGCACCTGTGGCTGTTGCCCCCCATGTGGGAACGAACTCGGATGGGCCAAAATCAGGCTTCCATCTCGGGTCTTTAAGCCTCTCTTCAAGTGCCTCATATTCCCCTTTTCTAACATCGGGTAGCTTGCGGCGGTAATCCTGGGTTGCAGCCTCTTCATAGAGAAAGAAAGGGACGTTAAGCTCTTTGGCAGCCATTGCTGCAAATTTTTTAGAAATCTCAGCACAATCTTGCATGGTTACGCCGGCAACAGGGATAAATGGACATACATCCATAGCACCAAATCTTGGATGTTCACCTTTATGGCGACGCATATCAATTTTCACACGGGCTACCCGTGCTGCAGCAAGAGCACCCTCAATTACGCTGTCAGGGTCTCCAACAAAGGTATATACAGTGCGGTTTGTAGATTTGCCTGGGTCAACATCCAGAAGAGTACAACCCTGAGTCTGACGGATAGCATCAGCAATAGCATCAATTACCGTTTTATCTCTACCTTCTGAGAAATTTGGAACACATTCAACTATTTTTTTCATTATAATACCCCTCTCCGGCCGTGCCGGTTATCTGGTATTTAAAGATACGATGGATAAGTTAAATCCTGACCTCTCCGGCCGTACCGGTTATCTGATCTGGAAATGGCAAATAAATCATGCCACCTGCTCACCAAATTTGAATACTGAAGTCACAGGCGAAACTCCCGCATGGTAAGCAAGAATTGCAGGAGAGTTGCCCTCAAGAAGAAGAAAATCTGCCTGTTTACCCTTCTCCAGAGAGCCAACTTTTGATGCCATTCCAATCGCATATGCCCCATTTAAAGTTGCCGCAGTCAAGGACTCAGATGGTGTCATTCCCATATTCAGAACAGCAAGACCAAAAACAAACGGCATGGATTCACAGTAACTCGAACCCGGGTTGCAGTCTGTGGCAAGGGCAACCGGAAGACTCTTCTCAATCATAAACCTTGCTCTTGCATATGGTTTTCGAAGACTGTAGGCAGTAGCTGGCAAAAGAGTCGCAACCACACCGGCGGAGGCCATTTTTTCAATATTTTGATCGCTTGCCGCAAGAAGATGGTCAGCAGAGGATGCACAAAGTTCTGCTGCAAGACCAGCCCCTCCAAGGTCGTTGACCTCGTCAGCATGTATTTTCACCTTGAACCCGAGTTTAAGGGCAGCCTCAAGCACTTTTTTGCTCTGTTGAATTGAGAAGACAGAACTTTCACAGAAGACATCACAATAGGTCGCAATACCCTGAGCCTTAACTGCAGGAAGCATCTTGTCTGCAACAAGTGAGATAAAGGCATCAGGGTCATCTTTATAAATCTTTGGAATGGCATGAGCCCCAAGGAATGTGGCAACTATATCAAGAGGCGTTGTCCGTGAGACGTGGTCTATCACCTTAAGCATCTTGAGTTCGTTTTGCTCATCCAGGCCATATCCGCTCTTGATCTCCAATGTTGTAGTTCCAAATTTCAATGCAGAAAGAACATGTTTCAGGGTATTGAAATAGAGAGCATCTTCAGATGTATTTGCCACAGATTCAACTGAGGATAGAATCCCTCCACCCTGCTTGAGTATTTCAAGATAGGGGGTGCCTTGAAGCCTCATCTCAAATTCAGACTCTCTTAAATCTGCAAAACACATATGGGTATGAGGATCCACAAATCCTGGAATCATGCACTGCCCAAAGCAGTCAATAGTATTGTCCACAGATTCAAGTTTTTTCATTATTTCAGTATTATCAGCTATATTGCCAATATTGCCCGCAAAAATAATGATTCCATCTTCCACAAGGAGAGCCCCATTCTCAAAATGGTCGAGAACTCCCTGATTTTTTCCGGCAGCAGGATTGCCTTTATCAACAGGTGTGTAAATATTTGCATTTTTGAAAAACTGGATGGTCATAACTTTAAGCTCCTGATTCTATAAAATCCCGAAATTGATTCAATCTGGGCTTTTACAAGTCCTGAATCAGATCATCAATTATGGGTGTTGGCCGTATTGAAACAATTTGCGACAGCCTTGTCAAGCAGTCTGTTATCAGACAGAAAAGGAATGGTAACCTGATCTTTATTGCTGTTCTCAAGATTGTATGAGATTGCAACCTCCATTGCATTCTTGTTTCTTGACCAGTTACGTCTTGCAACTCCTCCCATAACATCCCATGACATGGCAGATCGAATAATATTGTCAACTCTCTGGCTTCCATCAAGCACCAGCCCAAAGCCTCCGTTAACAGCCTTTCCAATTCCTGTTCCGCCACCGTTGTGCAGAGCCACAAGAGACATTCCTCGAGCTGCATTTCCTGCAAAACAGTGAGTTGCCATGTCAGCACACACATTGCTGCCATCTTTTATGTTGGCAGTCTCTCTAAACGGCGAATCAGTGCCTCCTGGATCGTGATGGTCACGTCCAAGCATTATCGGGCCTGTCTGCCCGTTTCTGACCATTTCATTGAATTTAAGTGCAATATTGACCCTGCCTGCAGCATCTTGATACAAAATTCTTGCCTGACTTCCCACAACCAATCTATTTTTCAGAGCGTCTCTTATCCATATATAATTATCTCTGTCTTCAGAGCGACGGTCAGGATCAATGCAAGACATTGCGGCACGATCGGTTTTTTCAAGATCTTCTGGTTTTCCGCTCAGACATACCCAGCGAAACGGTCCATATCCATAATCAAAAATAGGGCCCATTATATCTTCAAAATATGATGGGAATACAAATCCATCCTTGGCATCAACCCCGTTTTTAGAGACTTGAGTGACACCCGCATCAAACACGGCCTTTAGAAAAGCATTTCCATAGTCAAAAAAGAATGTACCCTGCTCTGATATTTTCTGGACAAGTTCATAATGGCGGCGAAGGCTTTTATCAACAAGTCTTTTAAAGGTGGCTCGATCATGGGCAAGAAGTCGGGTTCGCTCTTCAAATGTTATACCCTGTGGACAATATCCGCCATCATACACTACATGGCATGAGGTCTGATCAGACAGAAGATCAACTTTAAAAAAGCCATCAAACTCATTGTTTATGTGAAAGTTTCTTGAATTGGCCGTAGTTATAGGACTTTCATTTTTCGTTATGCCCATAAGGGCATGGCCGTTATCACTACTACTATTCTGTACTTTGATCTGTTTCGAGAGATTGTTTTTATTCACAATATATTCAAGAAGATCAACAATATTGCCATGAAACGCTATTGAGGTGGCTGATTTTGCTTTTACAGATTTTGATGCAATAGATAAAACCTCATCAGGGTCAGATGAGACAACATCCACCCACCCCTGTTCATGGCGGGTCTTTATTCGTGATAGATCCACTTCAGCCGTAATGGATACAGCCCCTGCTATTTTAGCAGCCTTGGGCTGGGCTCCGCTCATCCCTCCAAGTCCTGAAGAAATAAAGACAAGACCTGAAAGATCACCGTCCGGTGCAACTTTGCACATCTTTCTTCCGGCATTGAGAAGGGTGTTGTATGTGCCATGCACAATACCCTGAGGTCCTATGTACATCCATCCTCCCGCCGTCATCTGGCCATAGGATGAAACACCCATCTGAGCTGCTATCTCCCAATCTTCAGGATTGTCGTATAGACCGACCATCAGGCCGTTTGTAATAATTACGCGGGGATCTTCGGGAGATGACCTGAAAAGCCCGAGAGGATGGCCTGACTGCATCACAAGCGTCTGATTTTCAGTCATGACTTCAAGGTATTTTTTGATAAGTCTGTACTGCATCCAGTTCTGACATACACTGCCTGTTTCACCGTAGGTTACAAGCTCATATGGATAGAGGGCAACATCAAAGTCAAGGTTGTTGTCAATCATCAGTTGAAACGCTTTGCCTGCAAGACAGTTGCCTTTATAGCTATCGATTGGTTTTGCCTTGATACAGTCCATATTAGAAGAACAATCACTATTATTGTCGTATGAACTATCATTGTCGTATGAACTATCATTGTCGTATGGACTATCATTGTCGTATGGACTATCGTTCTTGTATGGCCTGAATCTGTAGCCATAAATACGTCCGCGTGTTCTGAGTTCATCCAAAAATTCAGGAACAAGGGCAGCATGGTGCTGTTCAGGAATATAGCGAAGAGCGTTTGCCAAAGCTGTTTTAGTCTGGCTCTGACTCAACCTGAAACCTCTGTCCGGTGCTCTGCGGATTCCCTCTTTAA
>JADGBC010000029.1 GCA_015231705.1 Desulfamplus sp.
ATTTGTCATATGTTTGTTTAAATCCTTTTATGAGCGGTTAAATATAGAGCTTTTTTTTCATAATAAATGAATCCACCAAAGGTGCTACAAGGCCTTTGATAGACTCATGTTTTCTGATCTTTTCTCTAATCAATGTGGAGGATATATGAATTTCAGGAACATTGCAAATGTGAACTGTTCTGAAATCATTATGTTTTACAGTGTTATCTGATTTATCAATTTTATATTCAGGCGATATTATATTTTTCAGGAATGACTCAATATCTTTTAACCTTCTGGCATCACCGGCTCTGCACATGACGATGATGTTGGTAAGCTTGAAAATTTCCACGCTGTTTTTCCACGTATTCATATCAAAAAAGGCATCAGAACCTATTATAAAATATAGCAGGGTATTGTCAGTAATCAGATTTTTAAAATGCCTGATAGTATCAACAGAGAAAGATTTTCCTTTTCTCACAAGTTCGACATCAGATGCCATCAGTCCGGGAATATCGGCAATCGCCTGTTGAACCATTTCAAGTCTATGCTTTGCCGATGCAAGAGTACGCGAAGTTTTATGAGGTGGAATAGCAGATGGAATGATATGGACAATGTTTAAATTAAAAAATGATTTTACATGGGTTATAACGTCAATATGACCCTGATGAATGGGGTTGAATGTTCCTCCAAATAAGCCGACATTCATAAAACCCTCCAAGCAAACCCCTATCTCTTTAGGGTAGGGGGCGTTGACATATCCTCCCTGTTGATCGGGATGAAATTGTAGTGTTCTTTCAAGGTTTTATTGTCGGGTAGCAGAGTACTTGAAATCGTGAATTGCTTTGAAATCCACCCGACAGTTTTAACTTGAAGAACCAGTAGTAGAGGTTCAAATTTTCTTTGCTGGCTCTATTTCTTAAAAAGAGATCACAGACGAATCTGTCCATTGCCCCTTACTACAAACTTGGTTGATGTAAGCTCTTCCAGACCCATTGGTCCAAATGCATGCAGCTTTGAAGTGCTGATACCGATCTCTGCTCCAAGGCCAAGCTCTCCACCATCATTAAAACGGGTGGATGCGTTTACTGCAACCATTGAAGATGATACGGTTCTAATAAATCTGTCTGCTCTTTCACTGTCAGAAGTTATAATTACATCAGTGTGGTCAGAACCATATCGGGCAATATGTTCCATGGCTTCGGTCATGCTTTTGACGATCTTTACAGCAAGAATAAGATCAAGATATTCGGCCGACCAGTCACTCTCATTTGCAGGAGCAATTCCTGCAAGAATAGCTCTGGTTGCATCACACCCGCGAAGTTCAACATTTGCACCGGCAAATTTTTGAGCCATTAGAGGCAGAAAACTATGAGCAATATCTTCATGAACGAGCAGGGTTTCTAAGGCGTTGCACACTCCTGGACGCTGTGCTTTGGAGTTAAGGCATATATTTATGGCAAGTTCTATGTCTGCTCTCTTGTCAACATATGCGTGACATACCCCTTTGTAGTGTTTGAGAACCGGAATAGTTGAGTGTTGAACTACAAACCTGATCAGAGATTCTCCCCCCCGTGGAATAACAAGGTCAATGGACTCTTCCTGCTTCAATAGATATGTAACAGCCTCTCTCTCCTGTATGGGAATAACCTGAACAGCATCTTTTTCAAGACCTGTCTCTGTAAGTGCCTCTTGAATTATATCAGCCAGCATCATGTTTGAGTGAAATGCTTCTGATCCTCCCCGTAAAATCACACAGTTTCCTGCCTTGAGACAGAGAGCTGCAGCATCAACAGTTACATTGGGCCGTGACTCATAAATCATGGCAATAACACCAAGGGGTATTCTCATTTTAGAAACATCAAGACCATTGGGGCGTTTCCACTTACTTGTTAGCTGGCCAACAGGGTCAGGCAGCTGTGCAACCTCTTTAAGGCCCTTGACCATAGATTGAACAGTTGCACCGTTAACTTTCAATCTGTCTATCATGGCAGCCGAGAGTCCTTTTGCAGTGGCAGCTTCTAAATCCTTGAGGTTCTCTTGCTGGATTTTTGCCTGATACTCTATAAGTTTGTGTGCAATAGCATGGAGCATCCTGTTCTTATGCTCAGTTGATACGACGGCCATTTTTCTTGATGCTGATTTTGCACGGATTGCAATCTCTTTTATGGTGGATTCCATGGAGATCATCTTGCGTTCCTTTTTTTCTTTCAAGTTATAGCCAGGTTGTCTCGATGAATTACATCATCAAAAGGTTTTGAACCAAGTACCTGGCGTATTTTATCACTCTTGAGACCCATTATTTTAAGGATATCAGATGATGAGTAGTTCACAAGCCCTCTACCAAGGACTTTCCCAGACGAGGAGCATATATCAACAGGTGCCCCCATGCAGAAATCATCAGTCACATTTATAATACCAATCGGCAGAAGGCTTTTTCCTTTTTTGACCAGAGCATCCTCAGCTCCTTTGTCAACTGTAAGGTTACCCTGCGATTTGAGGTTAAAAGCTATCCAGCATTTCCGGCTATTAAGTCGCTGATTGCCAGGAATAAAGAGTGTTCCCTTATCTTTTCCAGCAACAATATCGGTGATAATATCTTGATTCAGACCACCTGCAATAATCATGGGAATGCCAGCACGAGTAAGCTTCTTTGCAGCCTTGACCTTGCTTAACATGCCTCCGGTTCCAAGATTGCCGGGAATACCGCCTGCAGCATCTTCCATTTCTGATGTGATGGTGCTTACGCTTGACAGCAGACGTGCATCGCTATGAACTCTTGGGTCCTTATCATAAAGTCCGTCAATGTCTGTTAGGTTTACGAGAATGTCGGCATCCATAAGAAGCGTGATCATGGCAGCAAGATTATCATTGTCCCCAAGCTTTATCTCTTCAAAAACAACAGTATCGTTCTCATTTATTATGGGAATAATATTCCATGCCAGCAGCTGATTCAGAGTATTGCGTGCATTGAGGTATCTTCTTCTGTGGCTCAGATCCTCTCTTGTCAGAAGCAGTTGAGCTACCTTGCTGTCAAATCTTGCAAATGCATGTTCCCATGCAAGTATAAGCCCTGCCTGACCAACCGCGGCGGCAGCCTGTCTGGCAGGGATACCGTCTGGTCGTCTCTCTAATCCTATTTTTTTAACACCAGATGCAATGGCACCTGAAGATATGATCATCACCTGAACACCGTTTTGCCTTAAACGATCAATCTGCTGGCTGATCTCTTTTATCACATCTGTATTCAGGCCATGGTTAAGAGTAAGAACGCCGCTTCCTATTTTTACCACAACTCTCTTAGCGTGGCTGAATATGGTCGATCGGTCATAAATAATGGGAGAAGATGTTGCAGGTCTGTTGCTAATGGTAAGAGCTCCATTGATATCATTGTTTTTGATCATCAAGTCAGTGGTATTATCCATGGATAGCACTTTATGTTATAAAGAGTGTTTCTGTTGATATCAGAAAATTAATGGGAAAAATATGCCTTGAATAATTACTCATGAGGTATATCTGTCTTATGGACAGATATGTTTATTTTCTGTGCAAGAAGAGCAATCAGCTCCTTTGTTCCCTTACCGGTTGCGGCTGAAATTGTAAAAATTTGATTAATTTTAGTAGTCTTAAGGTGTTGCTGTGCTTGTGAATGGGATTGACCAGGGATAGCGTCACTCTTTTTATCCAATTCTTTCATAGCTGTCTTAAATGCTTCAACCTTTGGTTCGATATCATTCAGGTCAATTTTATTTAGCACAACTATCTGCTCTTTTTGTGCAAGAATGTCGCTGTAGAGAGAAAGTTCTCGGTTAATAAGGTTAAGAGCTTCAAGTGGTGTTTCTTGGTTGATCTGTGAGGCATCAATCAGATGTATTAATATTCCAGTACGCTCCACATGTTTTAAAAACCTTGTGCCGAGGCCAATTCCGTCGTGTGCTCCTTCAATCAGACCTGGGATATCAGCAACAGCAAAGGGTTCACCAAATTCAGGCTGTACCATACCAAGGGATGGAGTTAAAGTGGTAAATGGATAGTCTGCTATTTTAGGGCGAGCCGAAGATATTTTGCTTATCAGTGTTGACTTCCCAGCATTGGGAAGGCCAACGATGCCAACATCGGCAAGGAGCTTAAGTTCAAGTTTAAGGTGGAGTTCAACTCCTGGGATGCCAGGTTGGGCATGTCTGGGGGCTCTATTGGTAGAGGTTGCAAAGCGTTTGTTGCCACGTCCTCCCATTCCCCCCTTTGCTACAACATACTCCTGTCCAGGCAGAGTCATATCTGCAATAAGTGCCCCTGTATCCGCATCTGTGACAATGGTTCCAGGTGGAACTTCGATAATCTGATCAGCACCGTTTCTGCCATGCCTCAGTCTGCCCTCTCCGGCGGTTCCATTGGGGGCAGTGATAATTTTCTGGCGGCGAAGATCAACAAGCGTCCGTTTGCCTTGAGTTGCACGAAGAATTATGCTGCCGCCATCTCCGCCATCTCCACCATTGGGTCCACCTCGTTCTATGAACCGTTCTCTTCGGAAACTGACACAGCCAGGACCACCGTTACCGGACCTGGCAGTAATGATAGCTTCATCTATGAATTTCACGCGGCATAAACGCTCACTCTCTTTCTATCGCGGCCTTTTCTCTCGTAAGATACAACGCCATCAATCAATGAAAAGAGAGTATAATCTTTACCCATGCCCACATTGGTGCCTGGATGAATTTTGGTTCCAAGCTGTCTTACCAGGATATTTCCTGCAACAACACTCTGGCCGCCATACATTTTAATTCCACGTCGCTGGCCGTTTGAATCCCTGCCGTTTTTAGAGCTTCCGCCCGCTTTTTTATGTGCCATATTATGTTAAGATCTCCTTAAATTATTAAATATCATTAAGATAGAACAATGTTTGAGTTAGACAATCCTGTCTTTATATCTGGATTGAATTGATTTTTACTGCTGTATAAAGTTGTCTGTGGCCTCTCATTTTGCGGTAACCTTTTCTGCGTTTGTATTTAAACACAATTACCTTTTTGCCCTTGGCCTGTTCAATAATATTTCCGCTGACAACTGCATTTTCAATGATAGGTGCCCCAAGGGTTATCTTTTCTCCGTCCGAATATAGAAGGACATCATTAAATTGAATATCAGAACCCTCTTCGCCATCAAGTTTTTCAAATCTGAGGGTTTGACCCTCTTCAACCTTGTACTGTTTGCCACCTGTCTTAATTACTGCATACATAGTCTATATATCTCCTTATACTAACATCGTTTGTTTCAATCTACATCCAAGTATTAAGGACGAGTTGAGATGAAAAGTTCATCAAATAGATTCAAATTTAAAAAATTCTGGATACTATGATGAAAATGCTTTTTTGTCAAGGTAAAGATTGATGCCATAAGATCATGCTTCTGATAAAGAAATGATTTAAATGGTTGCAAAAAAAATGTAATAGCGTAAATTAACGGGTTAAGCAATAATATCGTGCATCGTTTGAATTAACTACTGTTAAATGTTAAAAAAAATTCTGGAGATAATTATGAAAAATACTGTTCGTCCTAAACATCCTGATATAACACCAGAAATGTGGGGCACTATAGACGAGATAATTACAAGATGGAAGCATGTCCCAGGCTCTGTCATACCTGTACTTAGAGAGTGTCAGGATGTGGTTCGTTATCTGCCATCTGAACTGCTTATGTATATAAGCAGAAGTATGGAGCTTCCGGTGAGCCAGGTTTTCGGCGTTGCAACTTTCTATTCTTTCTTCTCTCTTACCCCCAAAGGTCGACATAATATTAAGGTGTGCACAGGAA
Source organism: Desulfamplus sp. (assembly GCA_015231705.1). Taxonomy (GTDB): domain Bacteria; phylum Desulfobacterota; class Desulfobacteria; order Desulfobacterales; family Desulfobacteraceae; genus Desulfamplus. Next base: position 5,788 of record JADGBC010000029.1, read on the forward strand.
CAGCCTGTTATGTAAAAGGGATAAAGGAGACTATTAACCGGATACATGGCAAATATAACCTGAAAGAGGGCGGCACTACTGAAGACAGGAGATTCTCATTAGAAGGTGTTCGTTGTCTTGGTGCTTGCGGGCTTGCACCGGTTATGGTTGTGGGTAAAGATATTTATGGGGCTGTTTCGTCAGATAAGGTCGTCCAGATTCTTGAAAAGTATGAGTAGTTTTTTCTGACAGGTGTAATTTTTCACTTTTGAGTCAAATCGGCATGGATTGAGAAGTTCAATGCCTATCTGATTTGTATTGATATCGTATTAATGCTATTAGATATTCCCACTATTGCTCATGGGAAACATCAATAAAAATATAAGGAATAGATCATAATGAAGCAAACCAGAATTCAATTGATGCTCTGCGGTGGCACGGGATGTGATTCCACGGGTAGTGAAAAGGTAAGGATAGCTTTGTTGCAGGAAATTGAAAAACAGGGGCTATCCAGTGAGATTGAGATTATTGTTACAGGCTGCAACGGATTCTGTGCGGTAGGACCTGTTATGGTTGTTCAGCCTGAGGGGATTTTTTACCAGAGAATTCAGCCTCAGGATGCTTCTGAGCTTGTGGAGTCTCATTTTCTTAGAGGGACTCCTGTTCAGAGGCTGCTTTATAAAAATCCGGTTACAAAAAAAATCATTCCAAAGATGGATGATATTCCATTTTTCTCAAGCCAGGTTTTTAGAGCAATGCGTAACAAAGGATTGATTGATCCTGAAGTTATTGACGAATATATTGGAAGGGATGGCTATTTTGGTGCAGCAAAAGCTCTTAGCCAAATGTCTCCGGATGACATTATAAGAGAGATGATGGAATCTGGATTGAGGGGAAGGGGAGGTGCCGGATTTCCAGCTGGAATGAAGTGGAGATTTGCCAAAGAGGCTAAAGGAGATGTGAAATATGTTCTTTGCAATGCTGATGAGGGTGACCCAGGAGCATTCATGGATAGAAGCATCCTGGAATCTGACCCGCATTCAGTGCTTGAGGGTATGATCATTGCTGCAAGGGCTATAAATGCCCATAAAGGTTACATCTACTGCCGAAGCGAATATCCCCTTGCAGTAAAAAGACTGAATATTGCCATTAACCAGGCAAAAGATTACGGTCTGCTTGGCGAGGATATTCTGGGGTCAGGATTTGATTTCGACGTTGAGGTCTATCAGGGAGCAGGTGCTTTTGTCTGTGGAGAGGAGACAGCCTTGATGCGATCCATTGAGGGAAAAAGGGGAATGCCAATCCCAAGACCACCCTTTCCTGCTCAGAAAGGGTTGTGGAAAAAGCCAACTATTCTTAATAATGTGGAGACTCTTGCCAATGTCGCCCAGATTATTCTTAATGGAGGCAAGTGGTATGCAAGCGTAGGTACTGCAACCAGCAAGGGAACCAAAGTATTTGCTCTGTCTGGTGATGTGTGTAATATCGGCCTTGTTGAGGTGCCAATGGGTACCACACTCAGAACACTTGTCTATGATATTGGTGGGGGTGTCCCTGACAAGAGAAAATTTAAGGCTGTTCAGTTAGGCGGCCCATCAGGTGGATGTGTGCCGGAACAGTATCTGGATACCCCCATTGATTATGAAGAGATAAGCAAAGTGGGAGCCATCATGGGGTCAGGTGGGGCCATTGTCATGGATCACACTACCTGCATGGTGGATATGGCACGTTATTTCATGGATTTTATTCAAGATGAATCATGTGGAAAGTGTACCCCCTGCCGTGAAGGAACCAAACGAATTCTTACACTGCTTGAAAATATGTGTAAGGGCAAGGGACAGCCTGGAGACATAGAGCTGCTTGAAGAGTTGTGCGATGTGGTTAAACACAGCTCTCTGTGTGGACTTGGTCAGACTGCTCCCAATCCTGTACTTTCAACTTTGAAGTATTTCAGAGATGAATATGAGGCTCATATATTTGAGAAAAAATGCCCTGCAAAGACATGCCCTGATCTTGTAAGGTTTGAGGTGGAGTCTGATAAGTGCAAGATGTGTGGTTTCTGCTTCAAGGGGTGCCCGGCTGATGCCATTACATGGCAGAAAAAAGAGGTTGCGGTTATCGATAAAACCAAGTGCATTAAATGCATGTCATGCTACGATAAATGCAAGTTTGATGCAATTATCTGATATTGTTATTACACAATAGTTTTGACAATTTTTAACAAGTTGTCAAAGCTATTGTGTGCAGATTCAGCCAAGAGTCAGAAGTTTTGCTGCAAGTTGTCTTATCTCCTCAGGCATAGTAGAGATATCATCAAATGGACGGATACCTCTTCTGTCCGCCTCTGCAACTTCGTCAAATTCTGGAAGGCAACCTATAATTTCAAAATCAGACAGAGACTCTCTTATCATCTTTTCATCTTCGATATTCCTGACTCTGTTCCCAAGTACCATAATCCTTTTTATCCCAATATCTTGTCCCAGCTGCCTTATCTTTTCAGCTGCTACGCGACTCCTTTTTCCAGGATTTACAACTGCCAAAAGAGCATCTACAGAGCCGGACGTTGCCCTGCCAAGGTGTTCTACTCCAGCTTCCATATCCATAATGACGATATCTTTTCTGTTTAACACCAGGTGATTCATCAGGGCTTTGAGTATGGTACTTTCAGGGCAGATGCAGCCAGAGCCACCTTTTTTTACAGTACCCATTACCAAAAGTTTTACTCCGTCTCTTTCCATGGAAAAGCGTTCCGGAATATCATCAACTTTAGGGTTGAGTGTAAAAAAGCCACCCATAGTGCCTGGTTTTGCACCAGTTCTTTCTGCAATGAGATCTGAGAGCTCGGAAACAGGAGTGATTGGTGGCTCTTCCGGAATGCCAAGTGCCGCAGCCAGATTTGCCACTGGATCAGCATCTATGGCAATAACTCTGTTATTTGGGTCAATATGGGCAATGCATCTTGCCAGAAGTGAAGTCACAGTAGTCTTTCCCACACCGCCTTTGCCACCGATTGCTAATTTTATGCCCATGATTTTATCATTCCTTTTTATAAGATCTCTTTTTTGATACTGCTCTTCTCGTCCATTATAAAAACCCTATGCCCGTTATCTTTTGCGTGTTTTATAAGGTCATCCTTTATAATTGCCTGAATCTCATATTTGTTTTTCATTAAATTTTTAGGCATGATCAAAAAACACTGTTGAGCCTCTTCCTTGGTTTCAAATACCGGAATAAAAGGTTCCTTTACTTCATGGTCTGAAGGAGGGGTAAATCCCATCAACTCTTCAGAAGATGTCTCAGGATCCTGCACAACTACATAAACCCACTCTTTTTTTATATCTATAGTCATTGTTGTTTTCCCGCTAAATCAAAAACCCCTCCCTTTTAAACAAACTAAGGAAGGGGTTTTAAATTATGATCTGTTAAAGCAGATGTCTGTCAGATCACGACTCTTTTTAAGGATAAATAATTAAAAATAAGTCATGAACAGATCATTACTGTTCATCAAAGGTCAAGCCATGAGTCCGAGTAAAGGGTATTGCCAAGGATGACATTTACTGTCTTGGCATAATCCTGCATCTCTTTGGAAAGGCTTGGTATATTGGGTTGAGTTCCATCCATTATGCCATAAATAAGATCCACAATATCCTGACGTTTACCTTTTGCAATTGCTGTAAGTTGCTCGTCAAGAGGATCAGAAATGACAGACTCCATGCCATATTTCTGAAGCATGACCATATATGTCTGGTTCAGGATGGGTCTCAGGTTGCTTGGAGGGCCGTTGGAAATGTTGGAGAGTCCGCAAGTACTTTTTGCACCAGGGGCGATATCTTGAAGCATTCCCTGGAACTGCATAAGACTTATAGCCTGAGGTTGTTGAATGTTGACTGGAGTTACAATTCCATCTACCCAGATACGTTCATTGGAAATACCAGCTTCATTGGCAAAGTAAATAAGTTCAACAGCAAGAGCTGCTCTTTCATTTTCATCTCTTGGCAGTCCATCTGGTCCCCACATGAGGGCAACAAAATCAGCATCATATTTAGCCGCCATTGGCACCATAGCTTCATATCTTTCAGGTCTTGCCATGATTGAGTTGATTATATGAGGTTTGCTGGCAGGTTTTACAACTTTTAAGCCAGCTTCGATGGCATCGATATTGGAGGTGTCCAGCAGGAGGGGCATACCAGGAACAGCTTCCTGAACAACCTGAATTACCCATGGCATAAGCTCTGTGCCAAATTTTTTTGCAGGTCCAAGGTTTATGTCGATGTAATCCATTCCCTTTTCTTTCTGCATAACGACTTCCTTCTGGATAGGCTCAGGATTTCGTTTAGCAGGATCAGATTCCTTGAACTGCTTTCCAATAACAGTGGAAATGACATTCAGGCTTTCTCCGAAAAGTATCATAATCTCTTCCTTTTTATTTATTTATTTTGTTTTCAGGAATGCGGGCAGATGGGCAGCTTCTCTTGGACCTACAGTGATAGTCCAGCCAGGAAGCTCCTCTTCCACATCACCGGCAATAGCTGCTGCATAACCAGGAATAATAAGCTCCTTATGTTTTACTTTGTCCATTATTCCGCATTTTTTTACAAACATGCCCACATCATCACCACCAAATTTTCCGGCAGCCCAGGCAGTTAAAACTGAAAGACCTTCTGAATCTTTAATAAGCAGCCAGCAGGGAACCTTGCTCGCCTCAATTTCGCCAGATACAATAAAATAGGTAAGGGCAAAATTGGTGGTAACAGCTACAGGAGAGTTCTCATCTGGATTTCCAATTGGGAAGATACCTTCGGTAACAGTCATAGGTCTTTGTGGATCTGTAAATATATTGAGTCTTTCAAGGAGCAGTGGGAACAACGATTCTGGAGTGAAATCCGACAGAACTACAATTCCGCCGTATTTGGCCACAAACATGGCAGCAATCATAGTTTCCATGTCAAGGTTGGAAGCCATCTCGCATGGGAATGTAATTGTGGGGAAGCCTAATGCTTTATTACCAGCCTTTAGTGCGGCACGACGGATTGCCACCTGATCTTCGAGTGCCTGTTTGATCTCTCTTGACCCAGAGTCAATGACAAGATCTTTTAGACCCATCCCAGTCAGTTTTTCTGTCAGAGGAATAAGGGCAGCCACAGAATCTGCTTTTACTGCAAGCGGAAGATCATTTGACTTGGCAAGTGCACCCATTTCATCGACATTGGCGGCAGTTGCTGCATATAGAAGAGGGCGTTTGAATCCAGCTGCTTCTACACCTGCCTTCATCACATCCATATTTTCTGTCATTAGAACCAGGTTGAATTCTGAATCGGAAGCTATTTTTTTTGCTGTAGCAGCAAAGGCATCAGCACCTTTGCCCGCATCTTTTACAACAAGTAGTTCCGGTCTTAAATTCAGGCCTACACGTTCATATTGGAATGCGTTGAATATCTTAAGCTTTGCATCAAGAGCTGAAGCATCTATATCTGAAGGGATTGTTGCAGCAAGAACAGTCGGGTTGAAAAATGTTTTTTCATGTCTATAAAGTACAGTTTCACCACCGGTTGTTGTCTGACGTACACCTTTTCCAAGTTTTACAGGACGAATGGGAGGAGCTGATGCCTCAGCCAGTTTTTCCCTTGCCTCATCAGAAACGTAGGGGCAACTGTCCAACTCAGCCTTTCCAGATGCCAGGTTCATGGCAAACGCAAGACAAGTGGGCACACCACACTCCTTGCAGTTGGTCTTGGGAAGGAGTTTGAATATCTGTATTCCGGTTAATGCCATTGTTATCTCCTTTAATATATGATTTCATGCAGGGAGTTTGCCTGTAATCCGGTTATCCCTGCTAAAGGTAATAATTTATATTGAATGCAGGGCAACAGCCATGCAGCCAGCAGCTACCCTGCAGTTATATAACTATCCGATTATAGGATCCATGCTAAGTGCCGGATGTCCTTTTTCCTGAAGGAAGGGCATAATCTCCTCTTCAGTTATACCCACGGTCTCATCAGCAATCTTGTCATAAAGATCAGGAACACCCATGGCAGCACCTCTTGCCATTATACGATCTTTCAGCTCTTCCTTGAGCATCTTGGGCATCCAGACCATTCTTAAGAGTCCGCCATCACCAAGGATAAATTTGCCCTGTGTAATGTTGTGTTTTGAATGGCCTACAAAGCCCGGAGAAGATGCCCCGCCGCCCATTACACCTGCAAGTGTTGTAAATTTCATTCCGCAGGGGGTGTCGCCAGAATAGTCACGGCCAACAGTCATTACTCCGTTACATGAAGGAAGCATAGCGGCAATACACTCACAGCATCCGCATGTGGTCATAGGGTCAGTTACCATTGAATAAAAATTGTAATGAGTAACTGCACCTCTGGAGGCTTTTTGGACAAACTCATTAACTCCTTTCCACTGACCAAGTTTGGGGTCAATACATTCACCCTTTTCAATCGGCTGGTTTGGGCCTGTGGGGTTTATCTCGAATGATGCACGGCAGTCCATCCAGTTGTAGGCACCGCAAAGTCCTGTTCTCTCTGGGCTTACTGTACATACATGGCTGGGGGCAAAGGACTGGCAAAGTGTACAGGAGTAGTAAGTTTCAACATCTTCGTCAGTCATCTTGTCTACACGGGCATCGCGGGTCTGGTACTCTGCTCTTGCCCTGGCTGTCATTTTGTCAACATCATCTTTTTTGGTGAAAAGAGTGACCTGTACCTTGTCCACAATCTTTTTGAAATCCTGATGGAATTTTGCATGGAGCACTACTCCGATATCCTTTAGAGTAAAGCCTTTGTCAATTGCGGCTTTGCTGATACGAACCCAGGATATATCGCGCTGTCCAATGTGCATTACACCCTGGATATAGTTGATCAGATGGTGAATCTGGCGCTCCATTATAGGTTCAAAATCTTCCTGGAACTCTCTACCAGCGATCTGGACATAAATTCCAAGTGGGAAAGTATCGCCCTCTTTGAGATCTCCAACATCAGGACCATCAACAATAACCTTGCCATCTTCAATCTCATTCATCTGGGCCATTTTCACAAGCTCAGTACACTGAGTCTTGCCACCGCCGCACTGTGCATAGAGATCTGCCCCTCTTACGCGCTCACCCTCAAAAGCAGGGCCAAAAGAGCAAGGAATGTTGATTTCAGTTACATTGACTTTAAGACCTCTAACTTCGATAGATCTCTGACACATCTCATCATGTTTAACGTTAGTTACGACATGCTCGTATGTACATATACCGGTTGGCAAAATTTCAGGAATATCTGTATCAGCCAATGTCGGGAATCCCCAGTTGACACATCCTGCCGCTGCAACGCCCCACTCTGTTCCGATATCACCCAGTGCATTTACAAAGGCAAAAATTCTATCCTTATTATATTTAAGGATTGTCTTGTAATCTCCTGGCTGAACGCCACCAAATGCCATGGCAGCTCTGTTGGCGAAACCCAATGCAAATACTGCAGACGAGATGTCTGGACCAAACGGCACAATACGCGTGTTCCATCCAACCTGGACACCAGCCTCAATTAACTGCTGAATTACGGTCTGACCGTTGTGGTTAGCGGCACAGAAAATGTAAAGATTTTTTTTCTGGTAATCTTCAACAATCATCTTTGCAATTTCAGGTGTTGGAGCCGCACCTACAATGGCTGCAAAGCCGGGAGCAGAGCCATCAACAAACTCTACACCTCTTTTTCTCAAAATGATGTCATCAGCCGGACCTGTCCAGATTTTACCGGCTTCGATATCTGGATCTTCGTGTGGGTAGTAGAAATCGGGATGTGTTACGGATCTTATAGCTTCTTTTACTTCATAAGCTATAATACCTGCCATACCGGCATCAAGAAGAGGCCCAAGATATGGAAGATGATTTTTGCTCTTTACATGTGGTGGTAAAAGGCCTCTGGCAAACTCAAGAGGTTTCTTGAGATTTTCCAAATTTGTAACTTTAAGACCTGTAAGAGAGTATATAACAGGAAGGTAATATCCTGTATTGGGAAATTCGACTTTTGTATCTGCATTGTAAGTTTGAAGGGCGTTTCTATAAAGCCCTTCTACCTCTGAAACAACTTTATATCCACCCTGAATAGCTGCAAATGCTATTAATTTAGACATACTTCCTCCTTCGTTGAGGATTTATCATTTTTTATGAAAAATAAAAATTTGGCAAGAAACAGAAGAGATCATTTTTTTGATAGTTATTCAAAAAAACTTTACCGTGAAAATAACGTCTGCTTTTCACGATTCAAGGTGCCCCAAAAAGATCATGGCCATCTGCTTACAAAAAGTTTCATCAAGCTGATGTCGCATAAGGTCAGTTAGGTTGATCTCCCTGTAACGAATCATTTCTAATTTTAAGGATTAAGCCTCAAGTTTCTGGCGGTCAGCCATATCCATGAGAACTCTCTCCCTTGCCTTGTCTATACCCAGCTCTTTACGTTTTTTATCAATGTGGGCTATCATTTTATGGGCATGCTCAATTGGATCAGCAGTTACATCCCATTTCCCGCCATACATTTTTTCCATCTCTTCAAAAAGATATTTCTGGAATACAGGTGCACCAGACATTGGGAGATTGCCACCAAATACTGTATAAACGCCAGATGTTACAAAATAATGGCCAATGGCAATAGCTTTTTCACTCATCCACTCAGGAGCACTTCCAGCAGCAGGCAGATCACAAAGATCATTACCAAGACCACCAGCCTTTACAACCTCTGTGGCAGCAAGAAGGATACGGCTATTATCAACGCATGAACCAAGATGGAGAACTGGTGGAATACCAACAGTCTCACAGATTTCAGCAAGACCAGGACCGCAATAAACAGCAGCAGATTCAGGAGTCAAAAGACCATGAATAGCAGCAGTAATAGCACTGCACCCTGTTGAGAGAACGATTACATCGTTTTTGATAAGCTCTTTAATTATGGTTATATGGTGTTCATTGTGTTTTGTTCTGGCATTATTACATCCAACAACACCTGCAATACCTCTAATACGACCATTAATGATATTATCATTTAAAGTGTAATATGTGCCGCGGAATGTTCCACCAAGATGGTATTTAATAGATTCAACACTAAACCCTGCAATCTGTGGGGATTTGTAAGGTGGAATCATAACGTCTGCTTTACGATTCTTGAAGTTTTCAATAGCCATCTTTACAATGCGTGTTGCATCTTCAAGAGCATAGTGTTCATCAAATTGGATATGAACAACATTTTCCTGCTCCATCTTTGCCATAGGATGAGTTGTGATAAGTTTTGTATGGAAACATTTTGCAACATTTGCAAGATTCTGGAATACGCACTGAACGTCAACAACCATTGCATCACAAGCGCCAGTAATAATTGCAAGCTCTTGTTGTAGGAAGTTACCTGCTGGTGGAACGCCATGACGTTGAAGAACTTCATTTGCAGTGCAGCAGATACCGCTTAACTGAATGCCAACAGCACCATTCTTTTTAGCATAATCAATCATCTCCTGAGACTGAGCGACTGCAACAATCATCTCGGAAAGAACTGGTTCATGTCCATGAACTATGATGTTGACATGATCTTTTTTCATTACACCAAGATTGGCTTCGGATTGAAGTGGAGATGGGGTACCAAATAGAATATCTTGAAGGTCGGTTGCAAGCATTGAGCCGCCCCAGCCATCTGCTAAAGATGCTCTGGAACACTGTTTAACGATATTTTTGTAATCTTGATCAACACCCATGTGAGTACGGTGCATTATATCAACAATCTCTCTGTCAATATTTCTTGGTTTTACACCATATTTTTCCCATTTTTCGTAAAGAGGCTTTGGAGCGCGTTTCAGATATAGAAGTTCGCCTTCCATTTTACCCCATTCATTGAGTGCTTTTTCAGCAACTTCAACTGCAATCTCATCAATATCTCTATCAAGAGTTTTGCCGTCAACTTCAACAGTTGTAGCAACATTCAAGTGAGGTGCAACAGCAATAAGTTTTTCAGTATCCTTGATTTTGTATGCTGTTGTCTGCTTTTTTGCAGCAGCCATAAATACTTCTGCAACTGATCTGCCATGATCAGAGTGTGCAGCAGCTCCAGCAGCCACCATTCTGGCAAAGTTACGCGCAGCAATAGTGTTTGCTGTAGCTCCGCAAAGACCTTTTCTTGTATCTTCACCAACTATACCGCCCTTAGGAAGCGGCAGTCTGCATGGACCCATTGCACAGTTTTTACAGCAGATACCTTGAAGTCCGATATTACAAGGCTTCATGTTTACAGCTCTGTCAAATACAGTTTCAATACCAAGCTTATGAGACCTTGCAATCATCTCCTGAGTTGATATATCAATTGAAGATTCAATGGGGTCAGCAAGCTTTAACCCCTTCTCTACTTTCTCTTTTTCTTCTGCCATTAGAGGTTCCTCCTCCTGTTATGGAAATGATTATCACAAAAAAGTGATAATCACTAATTATGTTAGGCATTGTATTTATGTTTTATATGCATGTTTTTTTAATGTGTTAAGCATAAAATATTAAAAAATGTTTATGCAAATATATGGTATTTTAAATTCGTCCTATAAGGCATTTATTCTGTGGGTTTTCTTCAAGCTATCAAGTATTTTTTCAAGATCTGTCTTTTGAACTGCGGCTGGTGTCATGGTTTTGACAGATGGGCCACTTGAGCAAGGTGCAGCATGTTTTGCTTTATCCTGTGCCCGTTTGTCCCTGATAGCCTGCTCATCAGCTTCTCTTTGTGCTGCTGCGTCTGAAGCCGCTTTTTTGTCAGCCTCTTCTTTTGCTTTTGTATCAGCCGCAGCTTTTGCCTTTGCATCAGCTTCAGCTTTTACTTTTGCAGCAGCATCAGCTTTGGCTTTTGCTTCAGCATCGGCTTTTGCCTTGGCTTCGGCATCAGCTTTAGATTTAGCCAAATCTTCAGCCGGAGCTTTTGTATCCACTGCCGGAGCCGCCTCTTTTACAGGTGCTGCAGTTTTGGGTGCTGCTGCCGGAGTTGCAGGTTTTGCACCTGCCTTGGGTGCAGCGGCAGCTTTTGGTGCGTCAGCTTTTTTAGCAGGAGCAGCACCTTTTACCTCTTCTGCAATAGTAAGATCAGGAGCAGGTGCAAGTGCTGCAAAGTCTATCTCTACATCATCAAGCCTTTTTGTTATGGGAGCGATATCCAGTGCTGAACCGCCGTCAGAAATAAGATCTACAAATGATTTGGCAAGTTTAATGGCTTCTGGATGACGCATGATCATTATGTTTGAACCTGCAAGAAAGTAGGCAACAGCACCAACAGCTTCCATCATGATTGCACGTCTTTCAGGATCACCAAGTTCAGGGGCATCAGCTACAGTCAGTTTGGCTTCCTTGCACTTCCAGACTTCATTGGCAAGGTTGTTTATAAGGGGATTTTGAAGTTTGTCATCTCCTTGTGTCATGGCAGCCATGGTCAGTCGCTCCATTACAGAGTAGGAATATTCCATACCGTATCCCAAGCCACCAGTGGTAGGATCTACAATAACTTTGGTCAAAGGGACACCTAGATTCTCAAGAAGGATATTTACCTGCTTGGCAAGGTTTACATCGATAGGGGAAGATGAAATTACAGCGTGACCATAGCCCATTGCAGCGGCACCAATACCTTTGTAATTCTTCTCTTCAACAGGGCCTAATATTAAATTCTCTCCCTGACAATCCTCTGCTATTTTTTTCAGAACAGCATCGTCTTTGGCTGGCGATCCGGATCCCCACACAATAAGGGGTACCTTAATGGCAGCAAGCACTTTTTTTACAGTGGAAGATGCCTCTTCTGGAGTGGCATCCTTGTCATTTGGATCAATGCTTTTTAGTTGCAGTACGACTAATTGTGCCCCAAACTCTTCCACGCATTTTTTGGCCCATGCTGCCGGATCTGAGACAACATCTTTAAATGGAGCTATAGCTGCTGCTGGCCACTCCTGGGGTTCCATATCCCAGATCTCCATTGCGATGACGGGTTTGTTTGGCATGTTACCTTCAAACTGATAAAAGGGATAACATGTTTCGGCACCAACAGTTAAAGCATTCTCACCTTTTCCAATGGTGATTCCTTTAATGGCACCGGCATAGGATTCCTTGGTTATGTCAAATCCCACTTTTACCTCCTTCTGCATAGATAATTATATGGTTGCGGGTTAAATATAATGAAATATGATCACTTTTTGCAGGATCATATGGGAATCCGAAATAGTCCGTGAAATTTAGATACGGTTTTTCAGGTTCTGGGGTGACCCATGTCGAGTCTTAATCATTATAATGAAATATCTTGCTTTGGCATTAGGATATTTACAGGCAGGGTTTTCTTTTGTCAATAGATGAGTTCATTAATTCCTTAATAATTCTGAATAAAGATAATATTGATTTTGCTTGAAAAATATTTGATTTGATTAGTAAGTGAATGGTATTCATTTTAGGGTGTTGGTTGAAAAATCCAGATGTTTCCAGTGCATGATTTCGTTTAAAATTACTCTGTAAAACAGACGATTTTTGAAAAATAATTGTATATTTTTTTTTTACGTTGTGTTAATATTTCAGTTTAATTATTAACTACTTAAATCTATTGGTTTATTTGTAGGTTTAAGAGGTGTTGGTCAATCGAAATGGCTCGAAGTTTAATCAAAACGGCTCATAACTGTCAATGAGTCTCAAATTCAAAACTAAAAGGAGTTAATCATGGCATTAGATCCAACCAAGCATGCGGACTGGGAAATTGCACAAGATGCAGAAAAAACAATGCTGACCATTTACGAAATAGGTGAAAAGCTGGGACTCACAAAGGAGGAGCTCCTTCCCCAGGGCCACTATATCGCAAAAATTGATTTTAGAGCTGTTCTGGAGCGCCTTAAAGATAAACCCAACGGAAAGTATATTGATGTTACTGCTATTACTCCAACCCCGCTTGGAGAGGGGAAATCTACCTCTTCGATGGGACTTGTCCAGGGTCTTGGTAAGCTAGGTAAAAATGTATGTGCCGCAATCCGTCAGCCTTCCGGCGGTCCGACCATGAACATCAAAGGCTCTGCTGCCGGTGGTGGACTTGCACAGTGTATTCCTTTGACTCCATTTTCGCTTGGTTTCACCGGCGATATCAACGCCATTATGAATGCCCATAACCTTGCGATGGTTGCTCTTACATCTCGTTTGCAGCACGAAAGAAATTATACAGATGAGCAGTTGGAAAGACTCTCTGGAATGAAACGCATTGATATTGATCCTACTCGTGTTGAGATGGGATGGATTATGGACTTTTGCTGTCAGTCTCTAAGAAATATCATTATAGGCATTGACGGCGTTAATGGCAAGACCGACGGTTTTATGATGAAATCCAAATTCGGTATCGCTGTCTCTTCTGAGGTTATGGCTATTCTTGCTATGGCAACGGATCTTAAAGATATGCGTGAGAGAATGGGTAAAATTGTTGTTGCCTATACCAAGAAAGGTAAACCTGTTACCACTGAAGATCTTCAGGTGGCTGGTGCTATGACCGCCTGGATGGTAGATGCTCTTAATCCTTCTTTGATGCAGACACTTGAAGGTCAGCCTGTTATTGTTCATGCAGGACCGTTTGCAAATATCGCCATTGGACAGAGCTCTATTATTGCTGACAGAATCGGTCTTAAGCTTGCGGATTATCATGTTACAGAGTCTGGTTTTGGTGCTGATATCGGATTTGAAAAGTTCTGGAACCTGAAATGCCGTTACAGTGGTCTTGTTCCTGACTGTGCTGTTGTCGTTGCAACAATCAGAGCTCTTAAATGTCATGGCGGTGCTCCTGTGCCAGTACCTGGTAAAGCCATGCCTAAAGAGTATTTGACAGAGAATGTTGAATGGGTTGCAAAGGGTTGTGCAAATCTGATTCATCACATTAGAAATGTCAGGAAGGCTGGTATTAGCCCTGTTGTATGTATTAATGCTTTCTATACAGATACTCCAGCTGAGATTGCAAAAGTTCGCGAGCTGTGTGAAGCTGAAGGTGCAAAGGTTGCTCTGTCTCGCCATTGGGAGCAGGGTGGTGCCGGTGCGATTGAATTTGCAGAAACAGTTATAGCCGCCTGTGAAGAGAAGACTGAATTTAAATTCCTCTACGAACTTGATATGCCCATCAAAGAGAGAATTGATCTGATTGCCAAAGAGGTTTACGGTGCTGATGGTGTTGAGTATTCCAATGAGGCCAATGTTGCCATTGACAGAATTCAGGCAGATCCTGTGTTGTCAAAAATGGGTATGTGTATGGTTAAAACTCATCTCTCTCTTTCCGATAATCCTGCTCTCAAGGGTGTACCCAAGGGGTGGACGCTTAAAATCAGAGAAGTACTCACTTATGGCGGTGCTGGATTCATTGTGCCAGTTGCAGGTGCTATCAGCCTGATGCCTGGCACCAGTTCCAACCCTGCTTTCAAACGGGTAGATGTTAATCTTGAAACCGGTAAGGTTGAAGGTGTATTCTAATCCGGTTGAACAGTTTTTGTTGAGAAATTGATAACTCAGCGAGTTTATCCACGATTATGACGGTTGTGGTATAAAATGATTGTGGGGAAGTGATTGATAACAATATCAAATGCTTCCCCATATGTATATGATTTAAATAATCCTTGACGCAGTTGACGATCTGTTGCGTTGAGAATAGGAGAATAAAAAATGACAGCAGAGATTATAAATGGTAGCGAGATTCGCAAGACGATACTTGCAGAAGTAAAGGCCGAAGTTGATGAGATGAAGGCAAAACATGGCAAGGTGCCAGGCCTTGTAACTATCCTTGTTGGGTCAAGTCCCGCATCTATTAGCTATGTTACACTTAAGGTTCAGACTGCTCTGAGTCTTGGCTTTAAAGAAATTCAAGATGATCAGCCTGATACTATCTCAGAAGCTGACCTGCTTGCTTTGATTGATAAATATAATAATGATCCGGAAATTCACGGAATTTTGGTACAACTTCCTCTTCCCAAACATATTGACGACAAAAAAGTCCTCAATGCTATAAATCCTGATAAAGATGTAGATGCGTTCCATCCTGTTAATGTGGGAAGGCTTATGATTGGTGGAGATGAGGCAAAGTTTTTACCCTGTACTCCTGCCGGTATCCAGGAGCTGATTATTCGTTCTGGCACTGAGACCTCTGGTGCCGAAGTGGTTGTTGTCGGGCGCTCCAATATAGTTGGCAAGCCCATAGCCATGATGATGGCACAGAAGGGTAAGGGAGCCAACAGTACAGTGACTATAGTCCATACAAGAACTAAAGATCTGGCCTCCCACTGCAAAAGAGCGGATATTCTTATCGTGGCTGCCGGAGTACCTGACCTTGTAAAGCCTGAATGGATAAAGCCTGGTTCAACTGTTATTGATGTTGGTGTAAACCGAGTTGGTATGAATGAAAAAACTGGCAAAGCCATTCTTAAAGGTGATGTAGATTTTGAAAAGGCAAAAGAGATTGCAGGAAAGATTACACCTGTACCAGGTGGAGTTGGTCCTATGACAATCGCAATGCTTATGAAAAACACCTTGAGATCCGCTCAGCTGTCCCTTAAGGCTTAATATTGATTGAATTGGTTTGAGGTTGGTTCTCTTCCGCCCTTCTCTTTATGTTAAAGTCTCTTTAAATAGCTGTGCTTATGTGACTTTCATTGTTCGTTGTGGCCGAGAGCCAATACCTCGCTCCGGCCGTGCCGGTTATTAAGTTGAAGGACGGATCTATAGTGTTTCAGAAAAGTATTTTGTTTTAAGATGCTCTTTAGAAATAGGGCTATGCTTCCATCCTGACAAGTTAATTGTCTGGAAAACTATATAAACCTTCATGGCCGTTGTGCGGCCACCCCTTACCATGAAAATCAAAATCTATTTTCATGGTAAAGTCATAAAAATGGTCTGAAAGAGAGGGCTATGTCTCTCTTTTTCAGACCTTTTTATCTATTGCATCATCGCTTGAAATATTCATAATCTCTCCATCAAAAGTAAAAACAGTCCAGTCTCCTGTTTGATCCTTTGCCTTCACAAGGCAGTCAATATTTTTGCCGCTGGTTAGTGAAATAGTGCACGGTTCACTGTTGTTCAAGGTAACTATTTTACTGAATTTTTTTTCAGCCGCAATTTTTTTGAACTCAGCAGCCGCTTTTTCAAACTTAGAGATTCTGTCAAATTCTAAAGGATCAACCTCTTTTATTTGAAATAGCAGGTCATTGACCATCTTTTTTTTTTCAGCAATAATTTTTATGACCTGTTCCATTTCATCTTTGTCTGCTGAGGGGATGGAGAAAAGAATCTGCTTTTGAATTTCCAGATCTGCTTCAATGTAAGCTATTTTTTTTAAAATATCCTGTACTTTCAGGCTCATCGTGATCATTATCCATTTAATATGGTTAGTGTGTTAGTTTTAACTGACTAATCGGTTTGTGGTTATTGTATCCTTGACATATTGTTTCTCTTACTGAACTCTTCAAGAGAGTTAAACCTTTATCATTCCTTTGGGAATCGTGTAAATATCATCTTGTTATTTTGTCGTTTATATGGGAAAAAAACAGCATCAGTTTAGAGCAGCTAAAATGCTTTTCTCTGTTTAAATTTTTTTTTGAGTTGCGTGTTTATTAAAATTAGATAAATTAAAATAAGTCTGGAGTAAGATATGAGTAAAATTATTGCATTGGCGGGAAAGGGTGGTGTCGGTAAAACAACTGTTTCCTCACTTGTATTGCGTTATTTTTCAAAAAAAGGACTTGGTCCAGTTCTGGCTGTAGATGCGGATCCAAACAGTAATTTGGGTGAGACTCTGGGCATGGATGTTTTAAAAACTGTGGGTGATATCAGAGAAGATTTCATGAAAGATCCTCAGGGTGTCCCTTCGGGAATGGATAAAATAGTCTATCTTGAGATGCTTATGAATCAGGTGCTGATGGAGCAAAAAACATTTGATCTTCTTGTCATGGGACGTCAGGAGGGGCAAGGGTGTTATTGTATGGTAAACAATATTTTGAACCGCTTCACAGAGGAGCTTGAAAAAAATTATAAATATCTTCTGGTTGATAATGAAGCTGGAATGGAGCACTTGAGCCGTAGAACAAGTGGCAAGGTCGATATGCTTCTGCTTGTGACTGATTATGCATTGCGAGGCTTGAGAGCGGTCGGAAGAATCAATGAGATGTTAGATAGTTTGAAGTTAAGTGTATCCAATGTCGGTTTGATAGTGAACAGGGCTCCGGCTGAACTTGGTAAGGTTTTTCTTGATGAGGCAGACAAAATAGGTGTGCAAATTCTTGGCACAATTCCAAACGATGATACGCTTCTTGAATTTGATATGGAGCGAAGGTCTCTTGTTGAATTACCGGATGACTCCCCTGCTGTTTTGGCAATCGACAAGTTGATGGAAAAAGTTTTTGGAATTATAAATTAAAAGAGTGTATTTTACAGTAAACATGAAATAGACAGACTGCCTATTTTGCAATGGAGAAATTTATGGATAGACTTGATGCGATATTTGCCCCTGAATCAATTGCGGTGCTTGGTGCTTCTACCCAGAAAGGAAAAGTGGGACATGATATATTTGCCAACATTTTGTATGGAGGTTATCAGGGTACTCTCTATCCTGTAAACCCGACAGCAAAATCAATCTTGAGCGTTAAGTGTTATAAGAGCATCACGGCTATTCCTGACTCGGTTGATCTTGCAATGATTATCCTGCCGCCTGTGGTTGCTCTTAATGCTGTAGAAGAGTGTATTGCCAAAGGGGTTAAGGGGATTGTCATTGTCTCTGCCGGATTCAAGGAGGTTGGTGGAGAGGGTCTTGAAATTGAGCAGAAAATTCAGCAGCTTTGTCAGAAGGCCAATATAAGGCTTGTGGGGCCAAATTGCCTTGGAGTTATAAATCCTGCCCCTTCAGTCTCGCTAAATGCCAGTTTTTCAAAAAGAATGCCTTCTCATGGTAATATTTCGTTTATCTCCCAAAGCGGAGCACTTTGTACCGCAGTTCTTGATTTTGCAGCGGACAAGGGGTTTGGGTTTTCAAAGTTCATATCAATTGGCAACAAGGCTGATGTGGATGAACTTGACCTTTTGAGATACTACCACAAAGACCCACATACAGATGTTGTAATGATCTACATGGAAGAGCTATCACGAGAGGCCAAAGAGTTTATATCAGAGGTGCGGGAAATGACATCAGGGATAAATCCAACCCCTGTTATTGTCATTAAATCAGGCACTTCTGATGCAGGTGCAGCGGCTGCTGCATCGCACACCGGCTCTCTTGCAGGCTCGGACACAATATATGATGCAATTTTCGAGCAGGCCGGCATTATTCGTTGCCGTACAGTTAATGAGCTTTTTGATTATGCTCAGGCTCTTGCGTCCAAAAAGGTGCCCAAAGGGGATAAGATAGCCATTGTGACCAATGCTGGTGGCCCAGGTATTATCGCGACAGATATGAGTGAGCATTCAGGCTTGAAACTTGCCAAGTTTTCTGAGGAGACTATAAAGGAGCTTCATAAGTACCTGCCTCCTACAGCCAATTTTCATAATCCTGTGGATGTCATCGGAGATGCAGCACGGGATCGTTATGAAAATACATTAGCCACCGTAATGAGCGATCCTGGCGTTGACAGCGTTCTGATTATATTGACCCCCCAGTCCATGACCGATGCAATGGGTACTGCCGAGGCGATTGTCAATATTGCAAAACGATCTGTTAAGCCTATAGTATGTGCATTTATGGGAGTTGTTGATGTCTCTGATGGAGTAAATTTTCTTCAGCAGAACAATGTGCCGGTCTATCAGTTCCCTGAAAGTGCTGCCCGTGCACTTGGTGCTTTATATTCACAGCAAAAATGGCTCTCCCGAAAGATTCTTCCCCAGTATCGTCTTGAGTTTGACAGGGCAAGTGCAGATCAAATCATCCAAAAACACCTTGATGCCGGAAAATTGATTTTTGATGAGATGGATGGCAGCGAGCTTTTAAAGTGTTATGGATTTAAAACCCTTGATATGGAGATTGCCAAAACTTCAGAAAAAGCTGTTGAAATTGCAGATCGCATCGGATATCCGGTGGTAATGAAAATTGTATCTCCCCAGATTCTTCACAAATCTGATGCCGGTGGTGTCAAAGTAGGTATTGAAACCTCTTCAGATGTCCGCACCGTTTTTGAAAAGATCATGAAATCAGCTTCGGATTATAATCCGTCTGCTGAACTTCATGGGGTGCTGGTGCAGCAGATGGCAAGGCCAGGTAAGGAGGTTATCCTTGGGGTAAGCCGTCATCCAGGATTTGGTCATGCTGTTATGTTCGGTCTTGGAGGCATCTTTGTAGAAGTTTATAAAGATGTAGTGTTCCGCATGGCACCAATGGGAAGAAATGTTGTAAGACGTATGGTAAGAAGCGTTAAAGGTTATCCTATTCTTGCAGGATTCAGAGGAGAGCCTCAGACTGATATTGAAACTCTTGAAAAAAATCTTGTAAGTCTCAGAGCTATGGTGGATCACCATCCAGTTATCAAAGAGCTTGATATTAACCCGCTTTTTGTTCACAGGGATGGAGATGGAACTACTGTTGCTGATATAGTAATTAAGCTTGAACCGATTGTCCCTAAATAACCGGCACGGTCGAAGCGGAATATCGGCTCTCGGCCACAACTAAGAATGAAAGTCACATAAGCACATCTATTTAAAGAGACTTTCACATAAAAAAAACAGATATGGAGATTTGAGGAATGGCTCAAGGAAAAGATTTTGTTTTTAAAGATTGCGTAAATTCAGATGCAGATGCCTGCAAAAGCAGAAAATTGCCGGATGTTGATTTCTCAACATTTATGATATCCCTTTATTCATCTGCATTGGTACAGCTTGGAGAGATTCCCGACCCTGCAACCGGTAAAAGAGCAAAGGATTTATGTATTGCCAAGCAGACAATTGATATTATTGCCATGCTGGAGAAAAAGACGTCGGGTAATCTTGATTCTGAAGAGGAAAGGCTTATGAAAAGCCTGCTTCATGAGTTGAGAATGGCCTATGTAAAGGTAAAATGCTAAGTTGATAGGGATGATGGATACCAAATTGCTTATAAAGTCTCCAGCAAAGATCAATCTATTTCTATACGTCACAGGTAGACGGAATAATGGATATCATGACCTCTTTACACTAATGGCTTGCGTTGACCTTTACGATCTAATGGAGATGGAATTCAGACAACCAAAAACTGCTGTGACATGCGATCATCCAGGGGTGCCTAATGGTGAGGCAAATATTGTGTTTAAAGCGGTGACACTCTTTAATGCCACGCTCTTTTCTGAGAAAAAAATGCAATCTTCAGCAATTTTTATCAAAAACACAATTGACAGAGTAGGGTGTGTTCCAGGAGATCAATCTGTGTCTTCTAATCAGGCGTGTCCTAATTTAATTAAAGATGATGATTGCTTAATAGGCTTAAGAATTCATATTAAAAAAAAAATACCAGTTGGAGCCGGTCTTGGTGGAGGAAGCAGCAATGCTGCTGGCGTACTGAAAACTATGAACCGGTTTTATGGCTATCCTTTTTCTCTATCTGAATTAATGACAATGGGTCTGAAACTGGGTTCAGATGTGCCGTTTTTTATTTTGGGTGGCACGGCTATAGCAAGGGGAGTAGGTGAGGAGCTTACTCCTGTTCTTACTCCAGAACAACACCACGTTATTCTTTTTTATCCTGGAGTTGAGGCTTCAACTCAACAAGTATATAAAAATCTTGATTTGGCATTGACAAAAACAGTGAAATCTAATAATAAGTGCCTTTTAAAAACCCCTGAGATTCATCAGGGGTTTATTGGTATCAAAGAGTTGATGCATAATGATCTTGAACGTTCAGCGTGTGACTTATATCCTGAGCTTGGATTGTTCAAAAAAGAATTGGTTGATTGTTTGCAAGAGAATGTTATGATGACAGGTAGTGGTTCAACTTTTTTTTGCCTTTTTTCTGATTACAAAAAAGCTGAACGCTGTTTTAGTGAACTTTCCACAAAATGGAAGTTGGACAGAAAACAGGTTTTTCTGACTTCTTTTTTAAATGCAAACTCTATAATGTGATTAGGTGATTTGTAAGAATTAATTTACCATAGTTATTGTAATATATGCCCGAGTTAATATGGCATCATTTCTGGAAAAGTAGGATATTTTTTTTCTGCATATAGCCTTAATTGTTTTTGGGATAATGTCAAATATATTATGCATGGCATAAATTTGGAATATTGGGGCGTCGTCAAGCGGTAAGACACAGGATTTTGATTCCTGCATTCGGAGGTTCGAATCCTCCCGCCCCAGCCAATAATAAAAATGTAGAAAAGAGAGTGTTATATGAACACAATGTCATTATTTTCTGGAAGTTCACACCCGTTACTTGCCAAAAAAATCACTGAGTATCTTTCTAGGCCGCTTGGTGCTGCAAAGCTAAATCGATTCAGTGATGGTGAGATTCAGGTTGAGATTCAGGAGAATGTCAGAAGGCAGGAAGTCTTTGTTATTCAATCAACCTGTAATCCTGTAAATGATAACTTGATGGAACTGCTGTTGATGATTGATGCACTTAAGCGTTCTTCTGCAAGTTACATAACGGCAGTTATGCCCTATTTTGGCTATGCTCGTCAGGATAAAAAAGTTGCTCCCCGTGTTCCCATAAGTGCCAAGCTTGTCGCGGATCTGCTTACTAACACGGGAGTGAATCGTGTAATAACTTTGGATCTTCATGCCGGGCAGATACAGGGATTTTTTAATATCCCTGTGGACAACCTATATGCTGCACCAGTAATTCTTGACTATATAAAAACTAATATTTCAGGTGATTTGGTAGTAGTCTCACCTGATGCCGGTGGGGTGGAGAGAGCTAGAGCCTTTGCCAAGCGGCTCAATGCTGCACTTGCAATTGTGGATAAACGAAGAAGTGCTCCAAATCAGGCAAAAGCAATGGCTATTATTGGAGATGTTGAAGGCAAGGTAGCTATTATTCTTGATGATATGGTTGATACTGCAGGAACGTTGACTGAAGCTGCTGGTATAATTAAGGCAAAAGGTGCAAAAGCTGTTCATGCCTGTTGCACTCATGCTGTGCTTTCTGGTCCTGCTGTTGAGAGAATTGAAAAATCTTCTTTAGATACACTAATGGTTACAGATACCATACCATTGAAAGAAAATGCATTAGGATGTAATAAAATAAAACAGCTTTCCATCTCTAAAATTGTTGGTGAAGCTATTATCAGAGGTTACCGAGGTGATTCTGTAAACTCTCTTTTTGTATAACGGTCATGTCATGACTGACACAGCGAACCGTAAAACTATAGTGTCAGACAGACTTGTCTGACACTATAGTTTTATATAACATATATATGGCAGATTGATCTGTCACAACTAAAAATGAAAGCCTTATCGTTACCGTTATCTAAAATAGACTTTCACATAAAAAATGTTTCAGTGCTGCATACAAACATACAGCACATGGAGGATAATAATTTTGGAACTTATTGATTTGAAAGCTGAAATCAGACAGGGGAGTGGTAAGACCATTTCTCGTGCTTTGAGAAAGAATGATTCAATACCTGCTGTTATTTACGGACCGGAAACCGAGCCCGTGCTGCTTTCTGTGGGAACATATGATTTTTCTGAAATGATCAGAAAAAATGGTTCGACCGGTCTGTTTTTAAATCTGGCTGTTGCTGGAGATACAAAGTCTTCAAGAACTGTCCTTTTGAAAGACTTTCAGACAGATGTGTTTGGATTAAAGTATCTTCATGCAGACTTTCAGGAAGTAGATATAAATGTAAAAATTTCTGTCATGGTTCCAGTTGAGGCAACTGGCGTTGCTCCTGGTATTAAAGCTGGAGGTCTTCTTCAGATTATCCGCAGAGAACTTGAACTTCTGTGTCGTCCTGTTGATGTTCCTGAGTCTGTTTGCGTGGATGTTTCAGGTCTTGATATTGGAGATGCAATTCATGTTAAAGATATTGATCTTGGTGAACATATCCAGATTCCGCATGAGGTTAATTTTACTGTTATTACATTGGTTCCACCCACTGCTTCAAAGGCTTCAGCTGAAGAAGAGTCTGAGGAAGACGAAGACTAATAATCTTTTTTGTCCTTTGATAAACAGGTATTGAAATAATTATGGCAGATAGCCAAATTTACATGGTGACGGGTTTGGGCAATCCTGGTAAGGAATACTCTCAGACTCGTCATAATATGGGTTTTATCGTTGTAGAAGAACTCGCCCGAAGATACACCCTCTCCTTTACCCACTCCAGGTTTGATGCTGATGTTGCAAAGGGCATCATTCAAGGGAAGCAGACCATTCTTGTCAAGCCTCAGTCATACATGAATAGAAGCGGTTATCCTGTTCAAAAAATTTCTTCATATTTCAAAATTGAAACCGGTAATATAATTATTGTGCATGACGAACTGGATTTACCTTTTGGACGTATCATGGTCGTAAAAGACAGGGGTCATGGCGGACATAATGGTATTCGTTCTGTGATAGATGCTTTTGGTACAAAAAATTTTATTCGTATTAGAGTTGGAGTCGGTCGTCCTCAGCAAAAAAAAGGTGACAACATTACTGGTCATGTTTTAGGTAAGTTTGCCGGGGATGAGCAAAAAAATATTGACCATGTCATAAAGACAACAGCTGATGCTTGTGTGCTGATATTGTCAAGTGGCGTAAACACCGCCATGAACTCTGTAAATTCTTATAACCGGCACGACCGGAGCGGAGGTGTATTGTATTGACTTCCGGCCATAACGAAAAATGAAAGCCATATAAGATCACGGTTGGTGTGTCCAAATCCTGCTATTTTAAGCCATTTTTTTAGATCACGATTTGGGCCTGCTCTGATTAAAATTTAATATCTGGGCACATTGTTGGGATCATGAAAGGCAGAGTTAAAATCATCATCGCC
>JADGBC010000002.1 GCA_015231705.1 Desulfamplus sp.
TTACACGTCAGGGCTTAAGTCAACAGCATTACCCTGCTATGGAGGGGAAAACTATATATTTAGGTTTTAAGACTCAATAAATAAGCTGCTTTACGACAGGTAGCTGCCTGTCTGCAAATATGCGGGCAATCTCTGTAAGCTCTTCTAAGTTTTCGTCGGGTTTTTCAAGTACCTTTCCATCTTTTATAACCCTTTGATTTTGTGCCGCAAGAATATTCCACGCAAAGGCTGCCCACTCTTCATGATTCTTTTTGCCGTTATTGATAGCCAGCATAAAGAGCTGCTGAAAACGCCCCACAGCAATAGCTCCGCCTGTGACAGGACTTGCCAGAAAATTTATATCGCTTGTAAATCGGGCTTTGTCTATAAGATATCTGTTTATTTTTTCAGTATGTTTTTTTGCTGCCTTGATTTCTGCAGGTTCTTGAGCCGGAAGAACAGAACCATTGCCAATAAGAACCATTACAGCCTGAACAACCTGAGCATATTGCACACCTTTATCTCTGACCGCCTGCTGAATCTGGCCCAGAGTTTTTGGCTGATAATCTTGAAGGGCTTCTAAAACCGGAAGATAAATCGCCTGTTGCATTTCAGCCTCACCAAGTGCACCGTTTACCTTCAACGATATATTTGGTCTTGGCTTGACCATCACCACCTTCTGATCAAGCAGCTTCTCGGCCTGTTCCAGCGGAAAGAGACGTCGTGCCCCTTTTACCCAGTAGTCCCTTCTGAACTGCTGATTGACACAAAAATCACGTACCATCTCCCTGAATACAGGATCCGGAATCTGCTGAAGAAGAGCCTGCTGGTCACTTGAAAGATTGAGTGCATCAACATGATCGGGAAAATGTGCGGAGCAGGCATATGTCAGCTTGGCCGAGGTCAGCCAGTCAGCCATGCGATCCACAGACATAGGCTCCCAGTCTTGATTAAAATACTCGTGAGCAAGATAGTTGCGGTTCTGATCCTTCATCTTTTTTAGCCGCTCATTCACTTGGGGAAGAAAGCGTGAGTACAAAGGGTTTGCAGCCATAAGTTTTTCAGCAAAGGCAAGTGCTCCATCAACACGGCTTACACTCCCCTGCCCTTTTGACCCCATAACCTCGGCATGTCTTACAAAAAGATCTCTAAGCGGTATAATGGCAGCCCATCCGGGCTGGGTGTTATAGCTTACATAAAACACACCCCCAACTTTAAGTTTGCGTCTCAGAAAATCAACTATTATTGATCTGTTTTCATCAGAGATCCAGCTCCAGGTTCCATGCATGCCGATAAAATCAAATTCAGGAAGATCATCGCGAGTACAAAACTCAGCAAAAGAATGGTCATAAAGATTGGCTCCGGCTCCTGAGACATTTGCCAATTCCCTTCCAAATCCAGCCTGCAGAGGATTAAAATCCGTTCCGTACCACTTCCATCTGGGTGCACCTGCTGTCGCATTGATATTGATACTTATCCCCTGCCCGAAAGCAAGCTCACAGGCATTTCCTCCGTCAGGGAATACAAGGCCGGCATTCAGGAAAGCCATCCGGCTCACAAGAGGATTCAGTTCAGTATAGTAGCCATAAGTATAACCAATATCAGTAACATATCCTGAAGTCCAATCAGACATGGTTCAAAAATCCTTTTCGTATATAGTTTTATAGATAACCGGCACGGCCGGAGCGGGATATTGGCTCGCGGCCACAACTAAAAATGAAAGTCTCATGATTGCAGATAGTTCAAAAGACTTTCACATAAATTAAGAGTGTCAAGTAATCCTCATCGAAGCAGGAAGCCCAGCCCATATGCTTTAGCATTGGGTAGCTCAGTTACCACTTGATATAACGTTGAAAAATAGTTCCAAAATCATAGTTCTGAATTGCATCTCTTCGAGCATTATAGTGCATCTCAACTTGATCAATAGTTTGATTAAGTATATCAGGGAGATTCAAAACAACTTGCTCTGTAAGCTCCCTTAGAACAAACATTTTATTGATAGATGTATGGGTATGGTCTAAAGTTGCCATATGTTTCTGAATATCTTTACACTTTTCTGAAATCATGAAAAGTGTTTTATATATATCTCTGATCCACTCTATCTGCTTTTTATCAATATCAATAGAGATATCTTCTTCTCCAACCTTGAATTTAAGCTCCGCATCAAGATCAACTGTGCCAGCAGTTTCAAGACGCACATTACTTATGGGATAATGCCTATAAAGATATCTCTTTAAAGTCTTTTTTTTGCTTAGTGCACTCTTTCCATCCAGATGAATAAAAGCTCTATTGGTAAAACAGTATTCGTCAGTCTTTGATTTTATGACAACAAAGATTTTCTCGTTGTCTTCACTAAAAACATATTCATCAATATCGGTCTTATCAAAATCCTTTTCTTCAATGATTTTGCCAAGATCACTCAGGCCAAGAACATCGGAAGCTAAATTCCTAAACATACCTTCTCCTTTTGCTAAATAGTTTTTTTGAAGGAGTCCCTGAAAAATAGGGATACGATTATAAAAAGTGCCAACTGGCAACAAAAAAACTTGGAAATGAGTACCTTGTTTTTCTAAGTTAGAGTAAAAAAACCGTTTTGATCGACCTATCCACCCCCATAGAACGTAGTTTTCTATGTAAAAACAAAGGTGGCAATTTTAGATTGCTTCCAAAAGAACAAGAGCACTTCTTGCAGGAAGATAGAGACTCAAACGGTTCTTCTTATCTTCAAGCGTGAAATGCACCTGCCCGGCAACAAGCCTTCCCCTACCCCCATATCTTATATCATCGCTGTTCATAACTTCTCTGTATTTTCCAGCAGGAGCATCAATCATGTAATCTTGGAAAGATCTCAACGGGTTGAAGTTAAAAACAAATATAAGGCTTTGAGGCTCAATAAGGTTCCGAGTCTCAATTTTTTGAGTACCAGCTTGTTGAACAGCAGTTTTAATTTTCTGAGTATTTCTTTTAAACGCGATAATTTTGTTATCTTCATGAATATGAAGAAGCTCACACTTTCCCATAGTTACATGATGATCACTTCCCGGACAATAGAGCTTTCCCAGAAAAGGATATTTTTTTGCAAGATTAATCATATCCTGGTCAAACTGTGCAAGCATATGGAAATACAATTGACCATTATCCATCAAAGACCACTGCCTGCGGGCAAAATGATATGACCATTGGTTGTGTGCCCCTGGAAAATCGATCCATTCTGGATGTCCAAACTCATTTCCCATAAAATTAAGATAGCCATCTGAAGCAGTCGCAAGAGTTATAAGACGAATCATCTTGTGAAGAGCAACGCCCCGAAAAGTGCGAACCGTCTGATAATCAGGACTCATGGCAGAGTAAATCTCCTCTCCCATCAGACGCATCATGATAGTTTGGTCTCCCACAAGAGCCTGATCGTGGCACTCGGCATAACTGATTGTTTTTTCGTCATCACGTCTGGCATTAAGTTCATACCACAACTGACCCAGAGGCCACTGTTCATCCCTGTACTCCTTGAGAAGTTTTATCCAAAAGTCAGGGATGCCCATTGCAAAACGGTAATCAAAACCAATTCCACCCATCTCTTCTATGCGATCTATGTTTTCTTTGTTACTCTCTTTGACACAGCGTTGAGGTGCGGCAAGTCCCGGGTATCCGCTTACATCTTCGGCAATGGTAATTGCAGATGGTACCATCTGGTGAATTAGCCTGTTTGCAAGATAAAGATAGCACAGGGCATCCATGTCAACTTCTGAGTCAACTTCTGCATTATGGTCAATCCTTGAGTTGTGGAGAGTCTTATTACTATTCTCTCCTGAACTACTGTTCTCCCCTGAATTACTGTTTTCTTTTGAATAATAGTCTGCATAGCCTGTAAAAGAACGCCCGATACCATGATCCTTGAAAAGCATGCTTGTAATGCCGTCAAAACGAAATCCATCAACATTATACTCTTCAAGCCAATAGCGGCAGTTGGATAACAAAAACTTGACAACCATACTCTTGCTGTAATCAAAACATCTTGAACCCCAAAGCCTGTGAAATCCCCGATCGCCATCATGAAAAAACTGGGTAAGAGTTCCGTCAAAACGGCTCAAACCTTCCACTTCATTGCTTACGGCATGAGAATGTACAATGTCTATAATTACCTTGATGCCAGATCCGTGAGCTGCATCCACAAGCGATTTAAAATCATGAGGTGTTCCAAAGCGTGATGAGAGGGCAAAAAAATTTGAGACATGATAACCAAATGAACCATAATATGGATGTTCCTGAACTGCCATAAGTTGTATGGCATTATAACCGGCCTCTTTAATACGGGGAAGGATATGTGCCTCAAATTCACGAAAACTTCCGACCCTGCCCTCCTCCTGGGCCATTCCTGCATGAGCTTCATATATCAATAACGGTTCTGGAAACTTTGAATCAGAGGAGACCAGAGAAGTCTTCAAATTTGAAGACTTCTTGAAATTTGAATTCTTCCACTTGTATTCAAATTCAGGATTCCAGACCTGAGCATTGAAAATAAGCGTGTCTGGATCCTGGACAACTCTTGTAGCACAAGTTGGAATTCTGTCCCCTCCATCCCTGCCTCCCTCTCCGTTGTTCCAGAAAATTTTGAGCCGATAAAGATCGCCATGCCGGAATGTCTCTTCAGGAAAACTTTTTTCCCATATTCCCATCTCTGACAACAGCTTTTCTGATTCATAACCTCTTTTTGACAAAAGTTTGTCTGATTCACAATCCTTCTTTGATAAGAGTCTTTCTGATTCATACCCCTTATCTGACAAGAGTCTTTCCGATTTATCATCTTTTTTGAGGAGCTTGAACCGTTCGTCAATTTGCCAGTCCGTCATCATGCCTATAATATAAACAGCAGTTGCATTTGGTGCCCACTCCCTGAATATCCAGCCTTTTCCATCAGGCAGATTATGCAGCCCGAAAAAAAGGTGATACTCTGCAACATCATACAGAGAAATTGTGCCGTTATCTGTAATAAGGCTTTCTTGTTGTCTTATATATTGATTTCTTTTAGAAATTACAGGAATATATGGAAGTAAAAAGGGATCAGTCATCTGTTTTGTCTCTTTTTCTGGTTTTTTATTGCTTCAGATTCGCTATATAATAAACGGCCTTTGAATCATCTTTTCGTAAAGCTTTATATATTTTTCAGCACATGCCGTGTGGTTAAACTGCAGCACCCCTTCTGTCATGATTCTTTTTATCTGCTCCTCCTTTATATCAGAATCAAGTCTGAAAAATGCTATTGCCTGATCTACACCCCATCTCAATCCCCTTGCGTCATGGACATTGAACACAAATCCGTTTCCCAGGTTATGGTAAGGATCAAGATGGGTTACTGTATCGTGAAGACCTCCGGTATCAAACACAATGGGAAGAGAGCCGTAAATGCATCCTGTCATCTGGGGCAATCCGCATGGCTCAAAACTTGAGGGCATAAAGAGAAAATCAGATGCTGCAAAAGCCTGATGAGAAAGAACTTCGTTAAAATCATTTACCGATACTCGATGCTTTATATTATGAAAATTGCATATATCCTTGAAATGCTTCTGGTAATCCCCGCTTGAAACTAACACAACCTGCAGCTTCATATCCCAATAGGCAGATACAATATCAAAAAGAATCTGGGCAAGAAGCTGGCAGCCTTTTTGAACAGGATCAAGGCGAGAGGGCCAGAAAAAAACAGGTGCACTTTCATCTATCTCAAGATTGAGAAGATCCTGAAGATATAGCTTGTTATCAAGTTTTTTCTTTCTGTGGTTTCTGGGGCCGTAATTATACTGAATCATCTCATCAACAGCAGGATTGAACTCGGGATCAGGTGCATTGAGAACACCGTCAGCACATCCCGCGTTCCATTTATTTGTAAGCTCCTGTCTGAGGCACGGTTCAACAAACGGGTGGCGGTGATCAATAATCTCTTTTAAAAATGTAGGGCTGACCGTATTGACATAATGCGAGGCAAAGACTCCTGATGTAAGAAAATCAACAGGATTATGTCCACGACTCTCTTCATAGTTACGCGGTGGTTTTCTGAAATAGAGATGGTGCCAGAAGGCTGCCGCATCAATGCCTCTATCCTCAATCTCATCCATGGTTGCGGTTACGGTATGAATATTGTGAATGGTAAAAAGACACGGAATGCCAAGCTGGCGTGACATGGCCGGAATCAATCCTGTCATCCAGTCATTGCAGTGGATAATATCAGGGTTGACCCTTGGAATTATATTGTTCATAACCTCTCTTTGAAACGCCAAAGAGACTTTAAGGTTTGTCTCAAAATAGCTTGAATAGACATGTGTGAGATAATAAAAGACCCGATCCTCAGCAAGATGTATCCTCTCTGCCTCTATCCGCTCTTTGATCATTTTCAACTCTTTGTTAAATAGTTTGGGAAGATATCCGTCAAAAAGAGAACGGTAATCAGGAAGTGCAACATGAACATCTCCGCCAAGATCAAAAAGGGCACTGATAAGAGCTGCTGAGACATCAGCAAGTCCACCTGCCTTGGCACAGAAGTTTGACATATTTCCCATGCCTTCTGGAAGATAGGTCACCTCTGGAGTTACAATAAGCACTCTTGGTTTGGATTTGGTAAGGGGCATAAACTAGGCTCCTGAATGTTTTTTATAACGGCCATGCCTTGATAGGCACAACTAGAAATGAAAGTCTCACGGTTGAAGTTATTTCAAGAGACTTTCACATATAAATTT
Organism: Desulfamplus sp.; assembly: GCA_015231705.1. Lineage (GTDB taxonomy): Bacteria > Desulfobacterota > Desulfobacteria > Desulfobacterales > Desulfobacteraceae > Desulfamplus. The sequence continues at coordinate 6,705 of JADGBC010000002.1, forward strand.
ACTTACATTTTTTCAAGTTTGAGCCAAACTCTTACAAGCTCGCTTGATCCCCATGCCTGTGCATCACACCCTTTTGGTGTATGAGGGGCATCTCCATCAAGAATTTCCGGAATATATCCGGCTGCCCCCTTTCTGAGCAACATTATAGAGCTGCCAAGCCATGATCGTGCAGTCTCAATGCCTTTTATCCCATCCTTTTTTTCTTCTTTCCCACTCTTCTTTCTTTCACGGTTCTGTCCGAAAACTTCTGCCCATGCTTCACAGAAAACCGGAAACGGCCATGTCCATGCTGTTCCGTTATGATAGGCAGGTTTTCTTCTGGTATCTTCATCTCCTTGATATATTCCAGAATAGGGATGATAAGGATCTTTCAACAGTACAGAGCCTTCTGCATTGTCGCTGCCACCTGTCTCCATATTTTTATAAATATAGATCGGTACAGAAACTTCTCTGTCCGCAAGGCTTCTTATGGCTCCAGGAACAAGGAGTTCCATACAAGATTCAAGGGTTTTTATGCTCATTTGCTCGTCATGGGCTATTTCAACTGACAAAAGTCCCAAGGTAATGAGAAAAATCTGGTTTGGACGAAGAGCATCATCAGGAACAGCATTCAAAGCACTTTTACGTGTATTGCAGTGAAGACAATCTGAAAAAAAACCATCTTTTTTCCTGTAAAACAGCTCAATTACATTTTTTCGTACATCAAGAGCCATTTTTTTCCAATAAGTATCTGCAGACGTATCAATCTGGTCAAGAAAAACAAGAGCATAATACCATAAAGCTTGAATCTCCACAGGATAGCCCTGTCTTGGTGATCCTGCAGGAAAATTGGTATCCATCCATGTAAAATGGGACGGGCTATAAAAAAGATTTGTCTCTGGATCGATGCCCATTCCAGTGTTTGTACCTCTGACTAATGAATGAGCCATTGAAATCAGAACCTCACGAAAGGTTCTGCCCTCTTTAGGATTGACCCTTTCGTCCAGAAAATTCTCGCCCTCTTTTTGTGCAAGTTCCCTGCAGGCTGCAAAAAACCATAAGGGTGCATCAGAAGTCTCTCTGTTGCCTGCATCACTGCCACAAATCATGTTTGGCAAAGTGCCGTTGTATTCAAAGCTGCCAAAGAGTCTTAAAATATCTTTTGCATCTGAAAATCTGCCAGCTTCAATAAGAGCACGGCAGAAAATAAGGCTGTCTCTTCCCCAGTCCAGAAACCAGGGGTATCCTGCAATAACGCTTTTATTGTTACCTCGCTCCACTATAAAAGCATCCAGACTGTTCTGAATAGCGTCTGAAAAGGTCCATCCTGTTGAAAAGGGGGGTATTTTCTGGTCAAAATGGTCAAGGCAGGCTATCTGACTGATAAGTGGAGTTTTTTTATGTTTGATATTTTCCTGCTTGACAAATGGATTGATCTCAACAGGAAATAGCTCAAAATCAGGCGAACTCAATGGTGTAAGTCCTTGAATGTTGTCCCGTATTGTACCTTCCATGCAGGGGGGAGTTGATGCTCTTACGGCAATGGTTTGGCCTCCAGTAAGAGTTGTTGTGAAATAGCCTGGACTGAAAAGATCCGAATGCGGATCAAGTCCACGTTCCGCCTCAAGGGGATGATAAACCATATATGTCCATTCAGGTTCAAAAATAAATTTTCCATTTGATATTCTTACCTCAAGGGCCCTGCTCTTTTCTGGAGCCATATTCTCCTTTTCAGTAAGAGAACTACCAGTCTCAGCATTAGAATTTTTATCAAAAACACTATGTTTTTCCTGAGCAGCAGGATTGAAAATAAATCCGTTACCACTGGTCTTGACTGCTCTGCTCCAGCTATGTTCAGGACCTGTCCACGCCTTGACAGTATCATGAAAAGATCGATCTTCAATATCCGGTCTTATGACGATCTCAATTTTTTTGTCATCTGGTAACAGAGTGTTCCTTGAATCAGAGATTGTAAATCCAGGGGAAAAGCTATGTGTCTGCCTTTTGTGCTCCATGGTGCTCTCTTTAATAGCAATTTCTCTAAACTCTTCTTTACCATGAAAATGCACGGTCTCATTTTCATTATTGGGGGTGGTCAAATCCGGCCATGTCCGTTTATGACTTTTACCCCCCGCTCTTCTGTGAACCTTCATTCTGGTGCAGTTCATATGAAGCATCATCTCAAGTGAGATCTCAATCTTAAAATGGCTGCCTTCCGAAGTTGGGACATTAAAAAGCCACTTGCCATCACTCTTGTGTGAAAAGGTAAATCTTTCCAGACAGTCCAACGTAAGCTCTCTTGAGTAGCCTTGATATATTGCCCAGATACGGTATCTTGAAAGCAATATCCATCTATTCTCAGGGAATTCTTTATTAAGATTTGCTGCAAGAAGTGCATCGTAACGGCTCTCCAGCCTTCCCCACCAGGTCGCAGCTCGAAGCATGGCACCTTTTTTGTTAAACCCGAGTAGTTTTAAAGATGGGTCTTTCATTATCTCTTTTCTTGTAAATTCAGCACCAATTGCAAGAGTGTGAGGGTTGGCAAGATAGAGCAGAGAGGATTTTTTCTCATGTGCTTTCCCATCAACAAAAGCCATGATCCGAAAACTATACTCACTATGTTCACCGCCCTCTTCTGCCAAGATGGAACTTTCAAGATCTGCCAGAGATCCTGATTTTTTTACTCTGGATGTCGAAAACTGGTAATCCTGACTGCATACCTGTGATGATAGCGGCGTGAAAATGGCAAAGAATTCTCCATTTTCCATGGGAAGAGCCTCTTCATACCCGACTGTAATCTCTCTATTTGAAACTTCCGTATCTGCTGATGGCAGCCTGACTGGAATTTTATCTCCTCTGTTAGCTCTCCTTATCTCTGCTCTGAAGTTTACCGGAGCTATCACCATAAGAAAGTTTCCGGGTGGTACCATCACAGTTCTTCTGTTATCCCTTCCCCACTTCCAGATAACAACTCTGCTCTCCTTGCTTTCAGGGTTGCAGGATCGGCAGAACTCAACAGGATCTTTGAAAAGGCTGGCAGAAGCGTCTGTCACACAAAAACCTGTTACATCTCCATAACCTTTGAATATTGCAGCAATTTTTAGTGCCTTTGCTTTAAATTTTTGCAGTAGTACCCTTTTGGGCATAAGACATTTTGGGTTAATATGCTCTTCTTTTGTGTTGAAAATATATTCCGCATCTACAAGATATCTCTTCTTGTCCATGTATTCTTTTGCGGGACAAATGGCAACCACCTCTCCTGGCATCAGTCTCAAAAATCCGTTCTCTCCATGAATTTTTTCTCTTTCATGAGAAGTACCTATTTCAACTTCCTGATCAGTCAAAAGATTGTAAAACAGGGTTTCGTCTATACCTGAAGCCTTTATGTTCCAGAAGATTTTTTTTTGATTATTACAATCAAGATTGGCAAGAACAAGAAGTCTGCTGCCGGTAGGCGGATGATATCTAAGCAGTGCAATACAGTTTGAATTGACATCAGAAGAGCTGTTAATAAGACTCAATTTTGCATGCTGGGTAAAAGTAGGATGATTTCTAAGAATATAGTTGAGTTTCCTGATATGCTCAATCTGATTGACCTCTGCCCCCCAATTAAGGGATGGTGAATCGTGAACATTGATTTTATGGGTTGCAAACCATTCGACCCCTGCTGCGAACCCAAAACTGCCGCAAACAGAAAAAAAAGCACAGATTGATGTACGCATCATCGCATATGTGTGTGATACAGCAGCAAGCCTTTGATTGTCGTGAGTTTCAGCAAAATGAACCATCAAACCGTATTTTTCAGAAATATCTATTGATTGAGGAAGATAATTTTCAATCTGGTGTCGGTCATAATTCTGGAACAGTTCGGAATATGCCCAGTTAAGATTGGCAACATTGAGAAGATCGCAGGTGGCATCAATTCCTCCTCCCAGCCCCTCAAGAAAAAAAATAGTATCAGGATACTCCTGCCTCACCCGTGCAACAATATACTCCCAAGCCGCAGCAGGAATCATGTAACCGGCATCACATCTGAAGCCATCCACACGCCTTCTGCACCATAATAGAAACATATCCGCCATGTATTGCCAAAGCTCTTTTTTTGAGTAATCAAGTCGGGTGAGATCCTCCCATTGCACACCCCATGCTCCAGGAACTTCAATTGTTCCATCTTCTCTTCGCACTAACCATTCAGGATGGCTCTCATGGATAGAAGATGCCCATCCGGTATGGTTTATGGCAATATCAAGAATAAGGTAACCGCAGCGGGAGTGAACAGCATCAGCAAGCTCCATGAACTGCTCAAGAGGTGTCGCAGATGGATCAAACTGGGCAAGGGCAGGATCGACTTCCGTAAAATTAAGGGCTGCATACGGGCTTCCATATCGTCCCATACGGCCATATGTGGTGGGAGTAGGATGCACAGGAAGCAGATGCAGAACCCTGCATCCAAGTTCTGTAAAGATAAAATCAACCTCTTTAACAAGATCCCTGAATTTTCCGGAAGGGGGAATTACACAATAGCCTTTTGCATCAAGCCTGTCCAGAAGAGGACGATCTTCATCATGCAAAGAGAGAGTGTTGTAATTTTGAGATGTGAAATTGCTTTTAGAAGCAAACTGTTTCTGGGAGTCAGAACCTTGACTCCGGACATATTTATCAGTATCAAGATCAGGATCAGGGTCAGTCCACCTTGTCTGGCCAAACTGTCTGACAAAAGCATTGTAAATGATATTAGCACAGCATGAACCTGCAGAATCAACATTTATAATACAGTTTTCGCCAGAGGGCCAGAGAGGCACCGATCTGGCTTTTTCAATAAAAAAACATTTTGCTTTAAAATGCCCAGGTTCGATCAAGGGTAATGTAATTGAAAAAGAGATACCTGTTTCAAGTTTATGAATACTACCCTGCTCTAATACTTCTTGATCTGATAGTGTACGGTCATGCTTCTCTTGAGCCGATAGTGTACGAGGATGTTCCTCCAGATCTAATACAAAGATGCCATCTGCAGAAGAGGATGTGTCCTGGAGGTTAGGTTCCTGGGGCAGCAATCTATCCATTTTAATATCATGCCACGCCTCTTTCAGTTTGATATCGTCTTGATCAATTCTATCAATGATCTCTCTTCTTGAGACAGATGCCCTTCCAAGATCTGTCCTTATCCAGGCATCACCTTCCAGATGTTGTGAAATAGTCAGGGTAAAGGTGATGCTGTCTCCGCAGAACATCACCATTGACCTGCCAGTTTCAGGTTGTTGGGTTATTAAAGTCTGCAAAAGACAGCTCCTTTTTTTTAAAAAGTCATTTTTTTAAAAACAACACACTTTAAGCGATTCCCTCGTAAAAGTTCGGCTTTAAGCCATTTATATAACCGGCGCGACAGGAGTGGGGTATTGGCTCTCGGCCACAAAGAAGAATGAAAGTCATATAATCACGGCTATTTAAAGAGACTAATAGTCTTATCGAAATTGACGACCGGCAATTTTGTCATACCGCTATTTCCAGGAATTCCGACCCTTCACTAAAGGTAATATCATCATCAACAGGTTCAAGATACAATTCGATAGCCTCCTGAATATTTTCAAGTGCCTCTTCCCGTGTTTCTCCTTCGCTGATACATCCCGGCAAAGAAGGAACAGTTACAGTATAACCGCCATCTTCATCAGGTTCAAGAACCACTCTTAGTTTCATGGATTATCTCCTTGATATATTGCAGAAAAAAGACTCAAAGCCCGTAAAGTCTTAAGACAATCAAGTGGGCTTTGTCATAATCTCGACTGATTTTACTTCCATCCACCAAGCAGATGAAGGTGAAGATGAAAGATCACCTGCCCTCCACCCTTTTCAACATTAAATAGAAGTTTATATCCTGACACGTTTATACCCTGCTCTTTTGCCATCTTTTTTGCAAGAATGAACATGCTGCCGACAAGTTCACTATCCCTGGTCTCAAGATCATTAATGCTTCGGATATGTTTTTTGGGGACAATCAGAAGATGCACTGGTGCATGGGGATTGATATCTTTGAATACGACAAAGGTATCGTTTTCATAAAGAAACTCAGATGGAATTTCACGGTGTACTATTTTGCAGAAAAGACAATCTGGAACCATTTTTTAAACTCCTTTTGTTAAAAATCCTCTTGTTCATTAAAATCGCGTTTTTACGCAAACATTTATGGCCTACATGCGGCCGTCTCAATTGCAGACAGCAAAGCCATCTAAATTGCAGACATCAGATTCTCCATAACTTCGGTTGCCTTGCCTTTAAGAAAAATATCGGTTATGGAATCAGTATATGATGATTCTGTTGTATTTATCTCAATGATATTTGCTCCGCTCCTTTTTGCCATGCGTGGAATCATATTTGCCGGTGCCACCTCTCCGGTTGTTCCTATCAGTATGAAAAGGTCAGCCTTGTCAGCCTCTTCAAAAGATTTTGTATAAGCGTGTTTTGGTATGGATTCTCCGAAAAAGACAACATCAGGTTTTAATACCCCATTGCACAATACTGCCTTATGTCTCTCACCATCCCCTGGTCTTTCTTTTAGATCAGATCTGGTGCATCGGGGCGGAAGGATATTGAGATCTACATCAGAGACATCAGTTTTAGCCGAGCACTTCAGGCATACAAGTTTTTTCAAAGAGCCATGAAACTCATACACATTTTTACTGCCCGCATCAGTGTGGAGATTATCTACATTCTGGGTTATGACCGCATGCATCAAATTTTGCCCTTCCAATTCAGCAAGTGCTGTGTGGGCACTATTGGGTTTTACCTTTCCAAAAAGTTCATAGAATATCTCCCTCATCACTTCCCAGGATTTTTCGGTATTGCCCAGAAAATAGCTGATCTCAAAAGTTGCAGGATCATATTTGTTCCATAGCCCATTTTTGCCCCTAAATGGCGGAATGCCGCTCTCAACAGATATTCCAGCACCGGTAAATGCAACTGTACGCTTAGAGTTTTTGATCAACCTGGCTGCCTCTTCATACATGGTCTGTATCTCCTTTTTTACTTAAGATCCATGATTTCGTAACTGTTTGACATCAGATCTGCGATAAAGAGCTTGTTTCTGAGAACTTCTCCCCTGTTTAGAAGAAGTTTCACCACTTCAGAAGCCTGAATAGATGCAACAAACAGGGCACAAAACGAAAGGTTTCCGACTCTGGTTTCAATGCCTTTGAGATTCTTTTCGTAATGAGTACCATAAATTAATTCAAACCCTTTATCCTGAGGAAAAATGGTTGTAACTTGTCCTGATGTCCCTGCTATCGCACCAGATACCAATGGAATTGAAGATCTGTGTGCCGCCTCCTGAATCATAAACCGGTCATCAATGGAATCAAGGCAATCGACCACAACATCAACCTCATCAAATATATCTTCACAACTGTCGAGTGTCAGGAATCTTCGAAAGGTTCTGACATGAATATTGGAATTAATATCATTGATCCTCAAGGCTGCTGCATCTGTCTTGTGAGTTCCAATAAGTTTTTCCGTAGAAAAAAGCTGTCGATTCAGATTGCTCATTGAAAAGATATCACCATCCACAAGATAAAGGTACCCCACACCAATACGGGCAAGCATTTCAGCGACTCCTCCGCCAAGCCCACCCAGACCTGCAATGCAGACTCTGGCATCACCCAATACCAACTGCTCTTCACTGTTTAATGTGTCAAGATTTCGGATATAACGTTCCAAGGTTGTCATATAATATCCCCTTTGATGAATAAATATCTTGTTTGTGCCTTGTCTCTTCTTTAAAAATCATCCACCTCCAACCGGAGGGAACATGCCAAGTCTATCCCCATTTTCAAGAGCATAGTCAAGAGGCCTCAATTTCCCATTTACAAAGGTAAGTTTTACATCAGATTCCGGAATGCCAAGTAAAGCTGAAACTTCCCTGATGGTTATACCCTCTTTTACAAAAAAAGCTTCGGGAGAATCAGGCAGATAGCGGGCAATGGTTGCAAAAAGTTTCAATTCTATTTTAATCATTTGCATTTACACTTTATGGTTATGCTGATATTTAGATCAGCTTGGATATTAGTAAAAATTATTGAACAAGATAGTCAGGATGGTTGAAAATACTTGGTAAAGCTATTGAATATCAAGTATTATGACACGTTTTTTTAAAACTGTGCAACACTAATTTCCTGACATGGAGAGAAAATGGGACAGACAAAAATAGAACCGCTATCAATAGAAAAACTTGGGGAAAATCTGGCTGTTTTTGCCATCAACAGGGATGACTTGAAGGCACTTTTAAAAACAGTGCCAGAAGATCAGAAGATTCATCTTACTACAATTGAATATGAGCTTCAGATATTAAAAATACTCAGCGTAGGCTGGGGGATCGCCTTTTACATGGTTGAAGGAGAACACAAGCAGCAGTTGACACTTGTATTCTGGCAGCATATTCAGGAAATTGCGAAGAACATCTCAACACTTACAGAGAGCTCAACAGGCCATCAGATTGACTACTTCAACATATTAAAGAGCCGCCTGGATGACTATTTGAAGGTTATACAAGACCATGCTGAAAATATAACAGATCCCTCCCACATAATGGGACCGGCATTTGCCGACAAGTGCCACTGCGATGGCAGCACTGCTGTTATCCTGGTTGGAACAAAGATGTTCACACTTACCCTTGGAGCAGTAAAGGAGTATCTGGATGCTGTTGAGATCATATAAAACGAATCCTCCCCACAGCAATCCGGAAATTTTGAAGCTATGCAGAACAACACCATAAAGCCTATACTAATGATAAAAGGGATGTTAGGAGTTAATATCCTTTTTTTTGCAGCAAGTCTTATCTTGACTGGCAAAAATATTCACCTGTCTATCAACCCATTTACAGCACTTTCTCCTTCCACCAATGTCCTTATCTATCTTGGTGCGTCTGGAACAATTCCTATCGAGCAATATCACCAGTGGTGGTCACTCATTACAGCAAACTGGCTTCACGGCTCTCTTTTGCATATTATTTTTAACATGATAGCTCTATGGCATATTGGACATATTATTTCCGCACTGTATGGGATGCACCGTATGTTCATAATTTACACATTGAGCGGCATGGCTGGATTTTATCTCTCCTGGCTTGCAGGAATCTCTGTCACAATAGGGGCATCTGCCTCTATATGCGGGCTTCTGGGTGCATCATTCTACTTTGGAAAGTCACAGGGAGGAGTGGCCGGCAGTGTGGTTTCAAAGATGACTTCCGGATGGATTTTCAGCCTGGTCATATTTGGCATTGCAGTTCCCAACATCAATAACTGGGGTCACGGAGGAGGCTTTGCCACCGGAATTTTTCTGGGATGGATTCTTGGGTACAATGAGAGAAAAAAGGAGAGTAGCTTTCATGCACTGATCTCCTATTTGTTGATGGTCAGTACAATAGCAATTGTTGGATGGGAGATTTTCTCGGCTTTTCAAATACGATGAATCATACAATACAAAAGAAAAAAGATGTTTAACAAACGCAGTTAACTCTTCCAAAATTATGATTCAATCATCATAAATATCAAAATCAGGGTAGTGTTTTTTTGCACATTCACGGCAGATGCTGTGGCTGAACTCTGCGTCTGAATGGTCTCTGATATAAACTTCGATCTGATTCCAATATCCTTTGTCATCCCTTATTTTTTTACAATGTGAGCATATCGGAAGCAGGCCGCTTAACTGTTTTACCTCTGAGACAGACCTTCGCAGCTCCTTTATCAACTTTTCTCTCTCTTCTTCCGCCCTTTTACGAATATTCATTTCACGCTTCTGGATAAATAACAGGCATAAAATGACCAGGCCCACGGCCATAGCGACTACCCGATAGTAGATAATGACAGGAGAGTTCTTTTCCCATCCGTTACAAGGCAAAGATGCCATTAGCCAGCTACCACCTCCAGGCAGAGTTACCTCCATTAATACAGGATCGCTTGAAAAAAGAGATTCCGACCCATGAAAAACATCTCCCTGAGCCCCCAATCCCTCTTTTCCTCTTATGGAAATGTTCAGCAGAGAGTCTTGATTATACAATCCTGCTGTTTTGAACAAGCTCTGCAGATTGATCACAACCGACAGTAAACCAAAATATTCTTTTCCATCAGAACTGTCTTTTGTCTCTATAAATATCGGAGTGCGACCTATAATGCCAACCCCACCCTGCACCAGATTCAAAGGGCCAGCCACCACTGTCTTACGTTCTTCTATGACTCGTTGAACTGCCGGCCATTGTGACTCATTTTTTTTATAATCAAGTCCGATAGCTTTCTCGTTACCTTTCACAGGATAGACAAATGTCAATATAGTGCCTTTGGCAAGCCCAATGTTTATGATATGATTGGATGCCTTCATAAAGTTATGTGCTATTTTAAAAAAACGATCCCGCGTAATATCCAAATCTATAGCCACTTCGGTAATGATACTTCTGGCCAGCAACAATTCCGCGTTCACCTCGCCTTCCAACCTTGCACGAATAGTGCTGAGCTGTGCAATCACCGATCTACGCTGGTTCTCCTGAAATCTCTTGTTTTCTGTCCACTCAAGTACAATGAGTACCGCAATGATTGAGATTGTCAAAAAAGATGTCCACGCTAAGAATACGTATCGTTCTTTAAATCCATGGAGAAATCTATCCAAATTATACACCTTGTTTTTTGATCCTATCCCTGTCCCTGAAAAACTTAAAATCTAACTTGCCTCGTCATGCACAAGACTCATAGCTCCAGTATTGAATATTGTATTCATTTATGCCTAACTGGGTCTACCACGGTCAAGTGTGACATGAGCTCATGTTACAGACAATTTACTGTACATCAACAAAAAGACAAATAAATCATCTATTTAACTGATATTTTCTGACTGCCTGATTGTGCTCTTGCAATGTTTTTGAAAACTTATGGGTAGTGTCTTTTTTGGAAACAAAAAATATATACTCGCTTTTATCTGGAAAAAGTGCCGCCTTCAACGAAAGTTTTCCAGGGTTGGCAATAGGGCCTTCAGGCAAACCATCAATTGCGTAAGTATTGTATGGAGTTATAGACAGAAGATCTTTTTTTGTTATATTGCCATTAAAATCCTTGATTCCGTAAATAACAGTCGGATCGCTTTCAAGGCGCATACCCCGTTTCAGTCTGTTGTGAAATACTGAAGAGATAAGAGGCATTTCATCTGCATCACCGGTCTCTTTTTCTATGATTGATGCAAGAATTACGATCTGATGTACTGTAAATCCTGATTGTTTGCAAATATTTCGCCACTCTGGAATAAATATCTTGTTAAATCGTTCTACCATGGATTTTATAATCTTCTTACTGCTTGTGTCCGCCGGAAAGAGATAGGTCTCAGGAAAAAGATAGCCCTCAAGAGAGTCTGCCTTAATGCCAATAGACTCTATAAAAATTCTGTCTGTAGCAAGTTTCATGAAGTTTTCAACTGTGCCAAAACCTGATTTTTCAACAAGTGCCGCAGTCTCTCGTAAATTTAGCCCCTCAGGTATAGTTAAACGATGTAGTTTGACTTTGCCTTTAACCAGCATATCCAATATCTTTTCAGGCGTATCTTTACCGGAGAAAGCGTACTCTCCAGCCTGAATTTTTTTATTACTGCCTCTGTATCTTGCAAATATTATAAACAGATAGCGATTAGTTATAACATCAGATGTCTCAAGAGTGCTGGCGATATGGCCCAAACTTTCACCGGGCCGTATTATAACTATAGTTTCCTGTTTTGGTGAGAGTGTATCAGTTTTTGACAAGCCTTGAGTAGGTAGTTCAGTTGGTGGTTCTGATTTTTGAGTTGGTAGTTCTGAAACTTCACCTGATGGTGGTTGTATCGGTGTTACTGCAAAATGGTTAAGATATCCTATAAAGCCTGCTGCTAAAGCTGCAATTAAGACTGCGGTGACGATACTCGTCATAAATATCTTCTTCAAAACTCTTTTAAAACTTCTGCTGGCAGTATTATTGCCATTTTCTCTGTCTTGTTTTTCAATACTTTTATTGTCTATTGTAATATTATCTATTTCAGGGTCAATTATATTTTTACCTACCCCTTCCCTGCTTTGACCTTCCTGTTTATTATGTTGTTCCTGTTCAATCAAATTGATTTACCTGTTTTTTATGTTGATATATTTTTTTTATAAAAGCCCTCCTGTTTATCCGGGCACCCTTCATATCGCCTCAAAAGTAGTTCTTATTTTTTTGAGAAGGTATGTTTTGAAAAACAAAATTCAAAATAGTTGAGATAAAATGGATTGTCAAAGAGAAAACCTTTTATCCTGTAATGCAGGAATTTATATTCATATCCCGTTTTGTATCAAAAAGTGTATTTACTGCGATTTCTATTCAATCTCTGATCTCTCTTTAAAACAAAGCTTTATCGCGGCACTCTTAAAGGAGTTGAAGCTTCGTTCTAATCCCGCCCTCAGAGTTGATACTCTCTATATAGGAGGAGGTACACCATCTCTTCTGACTTTTGAAGAGATAGATATTATTCTGACGGCAGTATCAAAAAACTTCAGCTTGATGGACAGTATCCAGATCACAATGGAGGTCAACCCCGGCACCATAATCTCTTCCAAGTGCTATCTATCGAATATTCACGCCCTTGGAGTGAACCGCCTTAGCATCGGAGTGCAATCTTTTCAGGATGCCAAGCTCCATTTTCTTAAAAGAGTTCATTCGGCTGATGCTGCACGCAAGATTATTGCAGATGCAAGAGATGCGGGATTCAATGATATTGGAATTGATCTGATTTATGGAGTTCCTCAAGAGTCTGAACAGAGCTGGCTTTACGATCTTGATTCAGCCCTTCAATATACCCCGGAACATCTATCTTGCTACATGTTGAGTTATGAACCAGATACACCTATGTTTGATGCTTATAAAAAAGGGTTCATTACCCCTTTAAAAGAAGAGACCATATCATCTCTGTTCAGACTTACATCAACGCATCTTGTTTCCAAAGGATTTTGCCATTATGAGATCTCCAATTTTGCTGCAAAACCTCATCACCAATCCCGACACAATAAAAAATATTGGGAAATGGTTCCATATCTTGGATTTGGTCCGTCAGCACACTCATATGACGGAGAACAGTTACGCTCATGGAATATGAAAAATGTACATGAATATATTGCAATACTTGATCATGAAAAACTGCCTGTTTTAGAAAAGGAGTTTTTGACACATGAACAGAGACTTATGGAGATGGTAATGGTGGGACTCAGGACAGATCAGGGCATTGATATTTATGATTTTGAACAGCTCTGTGGTAGTCAGTTTGAAATAAGGTTTGACAAAGTTCTGGACAGGATTGACAAAATGGGCTGGGGGAGAATTGACACCAAAAGTCCTGGAAAAATAGATTTTAAGAAACACAGAGACCGGTTTGAGAAACACAGAGACCGGTTTGAGAAACATAGAGACCGGTTTGAGAAACATAGAGACCGGTTTGAGAAACATAGAGACCTGTTTGAAAAACATAGAGACCAGATAGATCAAAACTCGTCTGATATTAATAAAAATTTAAAAGACAGACGGTTTGTCCTTACACTTGAGGGGCGACTCTTTATGGATACCATCACACGATGGTTTGTAGAGGAAATGGATTAAACCTTCATGGCCGTTGTAAGGTCGACCCTAATCATAAAAATCGGAGAATCATAAAAATGAAAAATATATTTTCATGGTAAACGCTCATGGTCGGTATTCAGCCACTCCAGAGCATGAAAATTAAGATCTCTGTTTTCACGGTAAAGTAGAGACGCAAAAGAGATAGAAATCTCTACTTTACCATGAAAATGCATATTATCATTTTAATTATTGGGGGTGGCCCAATTCGACCATGACCGTTTATAATATTTTTATATCAAAATACCTGAATAGTTGTATCAGGCTTTATCTGCATCAGCAGGCGGAGCTTCTTCCTTATTGCTATCTTCTTCAGCTTCAGGAGCAGCCTTCTTGTCGCCATCTTCTTCAACTTCAGAAGTAGCCTTTTTGTCACCATCTTCTGTTGCCTGAGGAGACTCTTCTTCTACAGCATCTTCCTCATGAGAGTCCTTTACCGCTCCAACTTCCATCACAGCCTTCTCTTCAGAGGCTTCAACCTTTGCAAGAATATCAAGGGTCTTGTCTTCAGAAAGCCAGTCAACATTACCTGTGCCAATATCATAGATGGCACCAACGACTTTTACATAACCATTTGAAACATACTCTCTGGTAACAGGGCTTTGCATGAACAGCTCTTCGATAGCACTCCATACATTTTCCTCTATGGCAATTGGAATGATATCATCACCTTTGAGATCAGGATTGAGCTCCATGGCATTTTTGACGGCAGGTTCGATGTTTGCAACAAGATCCGGAATATTTCTTTCCAGAGCATGCCCATGCCCCTGAACAGCTTGGGTTACGGCAGTAACAGCACCGCACTGGGTATGTCCCATAACAACCAGAACAGGAGTATGAACATGAGCAAGTCCATATTCAATGGAACCTCTCTCATCTACATCACAAACATTACCAGCCACTCGTACTGTAAAAATATCCATTACACCAGCATCAAATATTGCCTCCACTGGAACACGAGAGTCTGAACAGGCAAGTACTGTTGCAAATGCGTGGTCTGCCTGGCTTTCAGTGGCTGCAAGCAGGCGTCTTTCAGCATCAAGGTTTGGATGGGTAGGCTCTCCCTTTGCAAACCTTATATTGCCCTGTATCAACTTTCCAATGGCAACATCCGGAGAAATTTTTGCGGCAAGAGGATTTTCTCCATCATCCTCCCCTGATTCCGTTACTGGTCTGTTGTCAGTTGCAGCTATTGTCTCCAGAACCTGATTCAGAGACGCAAGTTTCTCTGCCTTGGCATCCGGCTCAACAGCCTCTTTGTAAGCTGTCGGATCGTTGTCATGATCTGTTGAGGCGGAAGTGCCATGATCTACTGCTTCTCCATGCTGCTTTTCAGAATGATCTCCGCCGCTGTTAAGCATAACAATGAAGATGAGCATCAAAACGATGTAGAAAATTGTGACTATTTTGCTTTTGTTGTTGTCCACTGTTTTTTTCTCCTGTTTGGAATCATTTAGGTTAATAATAGATGAACTTATATTCTCAACGGTTTCACTGCTTTCTAATTAATAGCATATCAAAAGAGCATTAATTTAACTGTTTTTTTCTTAACTGACGCGTATCTCCAACCCTGATAGTCAGATTTACAGAGTCAAAATACTCAATAATAGGAATTACATATTTTCTGGAGATCTGAGTCATATCCTTGAACTGAGGAGTTGTAATCTCGCCTGACTTGATCAAGAACTCGACAAGTCTGTTTTCTAACTGAGTCATTGCATTGAAATCAAAATAGAGGTCATCCTTGGTTTTAATTATCTTTTTTTCATCAATCAACATCTGAAGGACATCTCTGGCACTCTTTTGATCCACCTCAAGTTCAGTGCATACATCCCTGAAGAATGGGGGAGTCAAGCCTGACTCCTTATATATACCGAAAATTTTCTCCTTCACGGCCTGAAGATCCACCTGCAAAGCTACTTGATGGGTGGCAAGTCTTATGTTGTTTGCCTCCTGTACAATGCTTCCATCCTTTACAAGTCTTGCCATGATTAAGGGAAAAAGTTTTGAATCCTTATCTCTGAACGCCCTGAACTTAGATTTTAGCTCCTGCTTTGACATACTCTCTTTCAAGGGGTTTTCCAGGTGATACTGTTCAAGTTTTACCAGGATATCGCAACAGAGCTTTTCAAACACATTGCCATGAACAAAGAGCCTTTTATCTTTGTCTGTCTGAGTGATCTGACGGGATGCCAGCATCTTCTGAAGAACAGCCTCAAGCTTTTTGTCCCCAATATTGGTCATTATGCGAAGGTCTGCAAAAGAGAGACCTGCAAAACCTCCCTGGCTTATAAAAAAAGAGACGCTCTGTTCAGGATCATTTTCAGAAAGTGCATGCAGTCCATTTATAATGGTTTGATTGAACAGCTTGTGTTTTCTGGGTACAGGATTAAGGATATGCCCCCCGCCAATGGTTTTAACCGGAGAGTGACTTCTGATAACAAACCTGTCTCCATTTACACAGCAGACAGGAGCCTCGAGCCTTATCTGAACTGAAGCTGCATCACCTGGCATGAGTTCCTCTCTATCCAAAAGAATAACATTGCCCATGATTTCGCTGGTTCCATAGTGGAAACGCACCTTGGTACGTGCTTTTGCGGACTTGGGATTACTTGAAAGGTAATGAAGATGTGCGTCAACCATGTAGCTCGGTCTGAGCGTGTCAGGTGTGGAGAGAATATCCCCGCGATCTACAAGCTCTTTATCCAACCCCTGGAAGTTAACGGCTGTTCTGGTACCTGCAGATACAGATTCCACACTCTGTCCATGTACTTGAACTCCCCTGACCTTTGATGTTATCAATGATGGATAGACCATTATTGTTTCACCAACATTGACCTTGCCAGAGGCAAGAGTGCCTGTAATGACTGTACCAAATCCCTTCATGGAGAAAACTCTGTCAACTGGAAGTCTGAATATTGGAGAAAATGGGCGTTCCGGTATATTGTAACATATTTGATCAAGCGTAGTTCTAAAGAGATCTAACCCCTCTCCGGTGGTAGAAGAGATCGGGACAATCGGAGCATCTTCAAGAAAGGTTCCCTTCATGAATTCTCTTATATCTTCAAGTGCAAGTTCCATAAGCTCTTCGTCAACAAGATCAATCTTTGTCATGGCAATAAAACCGTATTTGATACCCATCAAAGAGCATATCTCCATATGCTCCCGGGTCTGAGGCATTACCCCTTCATCTGCAGCAATTGTCATTGCAACAAGATCTATACCGCTTGCCCCTGCCACCATATTCTTCACAAACTTCTCATGCCCTGGCACATCAACTATCCCCACAACATTGCCATCAGACAGGGTAATCGAAGCAAATCCAAGTTCTATGGTGATGCCCCGCTGTTTTTCCTCTTTTAGCCTGTCTGTCTCTATACCGGTAAGTGCTCTGATGAGGCTTGTTTTTCCATGGTCAATGTGGCCGGCTGTCCCAAGAATAATCTGTTTCAATGCTCTACAACTCCCTTGTGCCGTTTAGTTTAAACAACCGCTATTATCTCTTAATTGGGCACCCTTCATATCTTATCAAAAATCGTTGACACTTTTTTTCAGGGAGTCCCCGAAAAATTGGATTATGGTTACAAGAAGTGTCAACTTACAAATGCAAGGATGCACTTAATTTTTCTTTTTTCTATTTCTCATCATCTGCATCAGATATGCCACAGCTACAAGAATCAGACCCATCCCAATACCATGAAAGATAGACCACTCCGGACGAAAAATCCTTGTAAGTAATACGCCAAATACCATGCCAAGAATTAATCTTGCAATAAATATATATAAATCGTTCATTATGTGATTTGTCCTGTTGTTAATTCTATTATAACATTCATGCCGTTTTTGCGTACACAGCGAAAAGTGAAAGCCTCCACAATTACAGCTATCTAAAAAGACTTTCACATAAAAGATATAAGAAAAAAATAATAAACAAACTTGATTGACTGGTCAATATGAAATTTGAACATGGTAATTCACCCAAGTTTAATTAAAACAGCTCCTGAAACTATGAAAAGAGAGCTTATGACCCGTTTAAGAGTAATTTGTTCTCTGAAAATAAAAAATCCGATTAAAATACCGAACAGAGTGCTCACCTGACGAAGAGCTGAAGCATAACTTACCAAAGCATGCTCAAGGCCTATTCTAAAAGTTATAAACGAAAAAAACATCACAATTCCACCTGATATTATAGGCACTGGATTGTGCTTTATTTCAACCATTATTTTATTATTATGGTGCTGCCCAACAATTCTAAGAAGATGAAAGAGAGTCATATATAGGCTAAGATGAAATGTATAGATCATTATATTGCCAGTCATTACACCTATTTTATCTGCAAGTGCACCAAAAGAGTAAAAAAATGCTGCAGCAAGGGCAAAAAGGACTCCATTCTCCATGAAGCCAACCTTTTTTCTATCAAAGGTGGCTAATCTATTTGGTATGATTTTGAAATTGCCTGTATGTATGGTTACAGCACCATATATAATGAGGAAGATACCAAAAGCTCCTGTAAGGGTTATCCTCTCTCCAATGAGAAGATAACTCCAAATAACAATATAAACTGGACCTGTTACAGTCAGAGGATAAACCAGTGTCAAATCTCCTTTTTCATATGCAAGAGCAACAAAATGCTGATATAAAAAAAAGAAAAAACCAGCTCCAAGGGCAGCGGTAATGACAGATGGTGAAAAAAGCTGTTTGATCGGATAAAGATATAGAGTGGCACCACCCAGCAAACCTGCTGTGACTGTCATCATCAAAAATACAGATGTAGTTTTATCTCTACACATTTTCAAACTGCTGTTCCAAAAAACATGGAAAAGTGCACTTGCAACAATAAATAGAAATGCTTTCAGAGTCATTGATACCAATCCATAGAATATGCCATTTCAGTGCTATTTTGCCTATTATTTATGTTTTTGAAAGGATTTTGGCAACGAATAAGTTAACTAAGATATGAAAATGAAAAATTTATAGATCAAGAGATTGTTTTTATGATGCCATTCAGGCAAATATGGGTTGTTAATGACCATTGACAATACTCTCGTAATGCGTCAAAATCACGGCAATCTAAAAGAAAAATAAAAATTGTATGTGCAGCAACCTGATGCTGCTGATAATTCATCTTTAAAAAAAGGAGAAAACGCATGGCCGATAAAGGAAGTAAAGATAAGGGGAAAAAAGAGCAGAAGAAGAAACCTGAACATACCCAAAAAGAGAAACGTAAATTAAAACAGGAAAAGAAAAATAACAAATAGATGTGAGCGTTTATGTGAAAGTCCTTTGAATAGCTGTAATCATGAGACTTTCATTCTTCGTTGTGGCCAAGAGCAATACCTCGCTCCGGCCGTGCCGGTTATTATCAAAAAAATGATCTGGCAAGGGATTATTTTTGCCCCCTGCCAGATCATATATTTTCACAGCTTATAATTTTACATTACTCATCCAGCTGGCATTCACACCAGAATTTTTCCATTCTTTTCCTGAGAGCCAAAGCATAACCATCCCAATCTGTAATCACATTGGTTGCAAGCCCCTCTTCAATGGCAGCCTTTGCCACAGCAACAGACTCCCACTCAATTACCCTTGGATCAAATGGTTTTGGCACAATATAATCTTTGCCAAAAGTGAACTCTCTGCCGTCATAAGCATCTCTTACAATTTTGGGAACAGGCTCTTTGGCAAGAGCTGCAAGTGATCTGGCAGCGGCAAGTTTCATCCCCTCAGAAATTTTCTTTGCACCAACATCAAGAGCTCCCCTGAAGATAAACGGAAAACCAAGCACATTGTTGATCTGGTTTGGATAGTCGGAACGCCCGGTAGCCATGATGATGTCATCGCGTGTGGCTATAGCAAGATCGTAAGTGATTTCAGGATCAGGGTTGGCCATTGCAAATACGATCGGATCTTTTGCCATGGACAGAAGCATCTCAGCAGTTACAACATCTTTCTGGGAGAGTCCCATGAATACATCAGCACCTTTCATGGCATCTGCAAGGGTTCTTCTGTCTGTATCAAGGGCAAACAGATCCTTGTATTTGTTCATCCCCTTGGTTCTGCCCTTGTATATAACACCTGCCGAATCACACATAATAAGGTTTTCATATTTTACTCCAAGAGAGATAAAAAGCTTGGCACAGGAGATACCTGCTGCACCTGCACCATTAAAAACCACCTTTATCTCATCAAACTTCTTGCCGGTAATCTCGACTGCATTGATAAGACCGGCAGAACTTATGATAGCTGTACCGTGCTGGTCATCATGAAAAACAGGAATATTGCATATATCAATCAGGGTCTCTTCAATCTCAAAACATTCAGGGGCCTTTATATCTTCAAGGTTGATTCCACCAAAGGTTGGCTCCATGGTTTTTACAATATCTATGATCTTTTTGGGATCTTCGGTGTCAAGCTCAATATCAAATACATCCACATCTGCAAATCTTTTGAACAGAACAGCCTTGCCTTCCATTACAGGCTTGCTGGCAAGTGCTCCAAGGTTACCAAGACCAAGAATTGCTGTTCCATTGGAGACTACAGCAACAAGATTCTGGCGACTGGTGTATAGTTTTGCTGCTTCCGGGTTGGCCGCAATCTCTTTTACAGGCAGAGCAACACCCGGTGTATATGCCATTGCAAGGTCTTTGGCTGTCTGGCATGGTTTGGTTGGCATCACCTCGATTTTTCCACAAATAGGTGTGCAGTGATAGTTAAATACTTCCTGTTTGAATTGTTCCATTTTTTAGTTTATCCTTAATTCTAATTAAAATATTACCACTCTAATAATGCTCTACTATCTGTGTGTTTATAAATGATAAGATAGTTTAATTCAATATTTACTCTTGAAAATATGACTTTTTTTCAGACAATAAATATAAATCATCCACTTGAACTTACAAAACAAAATAACGTCTCGATTGATATTGATGTGCGTATAGATAGATATGTTGATTAATAACCTTTAAATGTGTTATGGAAATCATGGATAACCTTTATTAAGTGCCTGTTTAGAAATTAAAAGTTGTAAGACAACCTGTTTACACACCACTCCATGTTCGAAAAAGTCTTAGGAACCGCACGGAAATAACTTACCTATTTGAAAAATCAAAATAAGTCGTCTTTCAACGACCGTGTAGTCTAAAATGGGCAAGTTATTTAAGACGCTATTCCTTAGTGTTGACATCATTAATATTATTCTGTCAGCTTTACAGTCAAATCCCGACTGCCTGAAAGTGAGAAAAACCATGAGAATAGCCGTATTTTCAGATATCCATTCCAATCTGGAGGCATTAGAAGCCTTTATCGACCACTCCCTGACAAAGAGAATTGACTACTACATGTGTCTTGGCGATATTGTGGGATACGGAGCTAATCCTAATAAATGCATTAGCCTCCTGCAAGCAATACCAGGCATTCACTTCATTCTTGGCAACCATGATAATGCAGCTACGGGAGGTGCTCATAACATGGTCAGAGACGCGTGTCGTGCCCTGTCATGGACAAAGCTGAGATTATCTGAAAAAAGTCGAGCGTTTCTAAAAAATATGAAGGAAAAAATTGAAAAGGGAAACATGTTGTTCTGTCATGCCAATCCGTGCGGCATATCGGATTGGTATTATATTTCAGAGAAATCTTTTATATCCCGCACTTTTTTTCTTACAAAAGCCAAGATTCTATTTGCCGGACACACCCATACGGCAGCGGTCATTACCCGTAAGAATTTCTTTTGCGTTTATATAAAAAAACCAGGAGACAAAGCGGTGGTACCAGCGGCAAGTCTTAACCGGCAGATATTCAACTGTGGCAGTATAGGCCAGCCAAGAGATGGTGATCCTCGTGCGTCATATATAATTTATGATACAGAAAATGATGTTGTTGAATTTCACAGGGTTACCTATGACCATGAAAGGGCTGCAAAAAAAATACTGGCTGAAGGGCTGCCAGAAAAACTTGCTACTCGGCTTGCAGACGGTGTGTGATCAGCATAGTTGAGGAATCTGCATCCCGTTTCCAAAATTTGGAAATATCTTTAAAAGATCATCCCTGAGTTCAGATGCGTTTTTATACCTTTTTTCAAGCTTTTCTTCCAGGCATCTCATGATCACCTGTTCAAGTTGAATCGAAATATCAGATCTGATATCAGATGGTGGCACGGCGACCATTTTAGTCTCAATATCCATGGGATAATAACTGTTATCCTGATAGAATGGAAGACGATTTGTGCAGAACAGATAAAGAATGATACCCAATGCCCATACATCACTTGCAAGACATGTTTTCCCTTCCAGTTGCTCAGGCGGCATAAAGTTTAATGTGCCTTCAGGCGACCTATTGCAATCAACCCATGCGATCTCTTTAGCACTGCCAAAATCAAGCAATTTCAATCTTCCGTCAGATTTTACCATGATATTGTCCGGTTTAATGTCTCTGTGCATTATTTTATGGTCATGAGAGTAGGCAATAACAGAAAGAAGTTGAAGAAAAAGAGACTCCTTTTCCACAGAAGATATACTTTTCGATTCCATAAGCTCCGACAGGGTACACCCCTCCACATACTCCTGGATCAATATAAATTTTTCCTTATCTTTTACCACCTCAACAAGATGAACAATGTTGGGATGGTACACCAATCTTTTGAGAACAGCGGCCGCACGAAGAGAATTGATGTTCAGCAATGATGAGTGTGGAATTTTTGCAACAGCTTCCCTATCTCTTCCAAGTTCCTTGACAAGCCAGATAACACCATCTCCTCCGGTTGCAAGTTTACGTACAGGCTGCCATTTATTGAGAATTGGCCGCTTTCCTCTTCTTGCAAACTGGGATCTGGGAGCAAAAAAGCTTAATCCCTCCTGAAGATATCCAACAATAAGATTCCATGCTGCTTTTTTTTCATTAGATGGATATTTTCTGTTCTTTTCATGATGATTGTCCTCATGATTATTTATATCTAAAATTTTATTGCCATCAACTTTTTGCAAAATGGCCTGGCCACATTCGAGCAGGACATAAAAACGCATTGCAAAGCTCTCTTCATTTAGAGGCATTATAATATAATCATCAGCACCAGCTTTGATATATCTGTAGATGTTTGATGACCGCTCGGCAGATACCAGTACAAGAATTGGAACCGGTACGTAAAGTAGCTTTTTAATACGACGGATCTGTTGAACCTTTTTTATGCGATCCTGATCAGTATTGATAATAACCAGACAGATCTGTTTTTCATGAAACAGTTCAGGGTAATTTACAGGAGAGTTTTTTTTAACAGATTCAGTTTTGATATCAAATGAACGAGTCAGTCGCCTGATCAGTTTCTCTTCTGCTTCGGTAAGGTCAACCATTAGAAGGGTTTCATTTTTCACTGTTACTCCTCCTTCTGTTAAAGCCTTCCAGATTGGTTATAAAACTAACAATGGGTCAAATGGTGCTTGGCTATCGGTTCAAAACATAAGCAGATTTGGTGCAATTAGTGTTGTAAGTTCTCAATACGTCAGAATTAAATTAAACCTTCATGGCAGTTGTGCGGCCACCCCTTACCATGAAAATCAAAATCTATTTTCATGGTAAATTATTGAATAATCAGTCATATCCCAGGGCAGACAGTTTGAGTAATGCTTCTGTCTTTCATGAACTCAGGTGCTCTTGGAAGTGTTATTTTAAAGGTTGCTCCTTTTCCGGGATGAGAATTGACATAAATACCTCCTCCATGCTCTTTTACTATGCCGTAGGCAACTGACAGTCCCAGCCCGACCCCCTTTCCTATTTTTTTTGTTGTAAAAAAAGGCTCGAACAGTTTTGAAATATTTTCCTGTGGAATACCGGTGCCGGTATCTGTAAAACGGATGATAACTGTGTCGCTCTCCTGTTGATATTCAGTAGAGACGGTAAGCACACCTCCTGACGTGGCTGCCATGCTTTCTACGGCATTAGATATGAAATTCATAAAAACCTGTTTTAGTTGATCTTCTGAGCCATGGCAAGGTGGAAGCGAACTGTCCAGTTCCGCAGCTAGTTTAACTCCGTTTATTTTCAAAAGGTTGGAATTTAGCAAGATGGTCTGCTCAATAAGAAAGTTCATGTCAATCTCTTTGAGCTCAATTTTGGATTGTCTGGCAAAGACAAGCAGGTTGGAAACTATCCTGCTTATGCGGCGGGTCTCTGTCTCCATTAGATTAAGATACTTTGAAAAAAGTTTCATCTCATCTTCATTAACCGGCCCCTCTTCAATTATGCGTTTGTTGAGCATTATAAGATTCAAGATACCTGCAACCGGATTATTAATTTCGTGTACAACCGATGCCGACAATTTGCCAAGAGATGCCATTTTATCCTGGTGAAGCAGCTTCTCATGTGTAGCGTTAAGCTGTTTTGTTCGCTCCTCCACCATCTTTTCCAGACGTCTTGTTATCTCCTGTTCATCTCTTTTTCTCTTGGTTATGTCTCTGCTTATCTCAATGAACTTAGAAATTTCGCCCTTGTTTTTCCATATGGGAAAAATAGTCAGCTCCGCATATCTCTCCTTGTTGTCAGGTCCCAGGCGAGTCAGCTCTACCTGGCAGTGTCGTTTGTTCCTGATAACCTTTTCAAGAGGACATATTTTATCGCAGTTGCTGTTTGTACGGGTGGACTCCTTGAATACATCATAACATTTTCTTCCAATGACCTGTTCACGTGTATAATTCATACGCCGCAGAAAAACGTCATTAACTTCAATAACCTCTCTATCAGGGGAGATAATCAGTATAAAATCCCTGATACCATTTAAAATAGTCTCCATCTCGTTGTCAGGAAGCTTCATTGGCCAAATCCTTTTTAAAATCCAGCATGTTTTGGAAACCTTGGTGTAGGAAAATACCAACAGAGTGTAGGAAAATCCAACAATGTCTTAAAATATAGCACTGACAGGGCTATCCAGATAATATTTAATGCTTATTCCTTCTGAATAATCTTTTAGGTGTAGTATATTTCAACACTTGCAGAAAATTAATATAACAAAGTCCATATGCTTTTTCAAATCAAAAAAATATTATAAAATCAATATGTTTTAATCTTTAATTGCAATATTTTTATAGATGGTACTCTTCTTGCTCTTTATTAAACCATAAAACGAGAACTTGAGATAACACTTTTAAAAAACAACATTTTTCTTTAAAAAAACAACATAACAACATTTTCAAAAAAAAATGCATTTTCAAAAAAAGACAATAACGGCTAAACAGCCAGAGGAGGAAATTATGAGACAAGGAAGAGAAGGAAACAGAGCAAAAAGATCAGAGATTAACCCATCAGTATTTGGTAATCAGGTATGGACAGTAAAATCCAGCAAATCAGACAGAAGCAAATCAGAGATAGAGGATCAGCAGACAAAACCATGTATCTGGATGGCGTCCGGAGCTGTGGAGAAAAAACATTGCAACAACTATTTTAGCTGCAATTCATGCAAATATGACGCAGCCATGGAGAAACAAGTTGCAGATGGAAAACAGATAAGCTGGCAAGATAGCATGAGAAAAAAAGAGAGCATGGACAGAACCTGTCGCCACAGTCTGACCATGAGAATGGTTCCCCGTGTATGTGCCTATAATTATAACTGCTCGACATGTGATTTTGATCAGTATTTTGAAGATGTACTATCCTCTGCAACAGGACATGCAGCAGTTGCCATGTACAATGTCAAAGGATTTAATGTACCGCAAGGCTATTACTTTCATAACGGCCATACCTGGGCAGTGATTGAAAACGGCGGGTACATAAAGGTGGGGCTGGATGATTTTGCTCTCAAACTTCTGGGAGAGGCAGATGCATTGGATCTGCCCATGACTGGGATGGAGCTGAACCGGAACAGGCCAGGTTGGGGATTGAGAAGAAAAGATAATATGGCTGATGTTCTGGCACCGGTAAACGGTGTTATTTTACAGGTGAACGAAAAGGTAAGAAGAGACCCAAGGCTTGCAAACAGCGATCCTTATGGAGATGGATGGCTTTTCAGCATCCATAATTCAGATATCAAGGGAGCCTTTAAAACACTTATGGATCATAATGAGAGCATAACCTGGACAGGAGAAGAGGTAAACCGTCTTGAGGAGATGATAGAAGCTGTAGCAGGCCCAATGTCAACCGATGGTGGGATTCTAAGACCCGATATATATGGCAACCTGCCAGGGCTTGACTGGAACAGGCTTACTCGGGTTTTCCTCAAAAATAATTGATCTTCTGCATGTCAGGGCTCTTTGCAGTCTTTTATGTTCTACTCAGGAATTTCAATCCGCATTAATTGCGGCAAATCCGCTTATGTTCCTATGGATATAGCAGCTTGATATTGTGGTGAAAAGTTGAATGTCCAATTTCAAAAACACTGTAAAGAGTCCGATGTAACGAGAATAATTGCAGCTATATCAAGAGACTTTCACATAAAAAGGTGAGGACATGGAACATTCAATTCAGATATTAAAAAATAATATGTCAGAAAATCACGGGTTTGAAAATGCCCTGTGTGCCCGCAAGCCCTGCATTCACCATCTGAAAGGCCATATTGAATACAGGATGTGCGATCGGGAGTACCGCTGTTCCAGTTGTGAGTTTGACCAGTATTTTCAAGATCAGTTCAGAGTGCATACAGTTATGTCGCCTGTTCATTATCACACAATTGAAGGCATCTCTTTTCCAACCGGATATTATCTTGCCAAAGGACATGCATGGGTTAAACTTGAAGACGATAATGAAGTCAGAGTGGGAATGGATGATTTTGTGCTTCGTCTGCTCGGAACTCCTGACCTAATTCAATTGCCTCTGATAGGGACAAAGGCCGTGAAAGGAGAGCCGTTGATCCAGATTTTCAGAGGAGAGAACCATGCATCCATTCTATCTCCTGTCAACGGAGTTGTTACAGCGGTAAACAGAGATATGCTTAAAGAAAAAGGAGTTGCAAATCTGAGCCCCTACTGCAACGGATGGATGGTGATGGTACACTGTGACAGCCTGAGAAGCGACATGAAGGATCTGTTATTCATGGAAGAGAGCCGTTCTTATCTCAAAAAGCATATTGAGAATCTTTATGAAATACTTGAGGAAGAGACAGGGCTGATGGCTGCCGACGGAGGAACCCTGGGAGATGATATTTACGGCAATGCCCCGGGACTTGAATGGGATAGGCTTGTGGGGTGTTTTTTGAAAAACGACTAAAGTAACAATGGCTTTTTCATTTTTTTTGAAGTATTATCTTTAAAAAATCAAAAGATATTGTAAAATTAGCCATAAGAAACATTTCTACATCAACCTCAGATACGGACAGTTACGAGAAGTATTTCTCCTGAATTCAGAAGTCTTTTGTAAGATTTAGGGTTGAAAAAAAGAAAAGACAAAACAGTTATTTGCAAGGAAATATATCATGCATCAAACCAGAGTTTTGATCGTGGATGACGAACTGATTATCCGTGAGTCCCTGGCCGGTTGGCTTGAGAGAGACGGCCACCACATCATGACAGCGGAGAGTGGAGAAAAATGCATAGAGATACTAAAAAATCAGAGTTTTGATATACTGCTTGTAGATATCAAGATGGATGGCATCAGTGGCATGGATGTGCTCAAGCATGTAAAAGAGTACTATCCTGATATTGATGTGATAATGATTACAGCCTTTGGCTCCATCCCCTCATCTGTAGAGGCCATGAAAGCAGGTGCTTATGACTATCTGCTCAAACCATTTGATCCCAACGAGCTTGGGGTTCTTATAGAAAAACTTACAGACCATCAGTCAAGAAAACGGGAAAACCAATATCTTAAAGAGGAGTTCAAGGAGCGAAGCCGGTTTGAAAGCATGATTGGGCAATCTGATGCCATGCAGGAGATATTCAAGCTTATCCAGGATATTCAGGAGACAAAATCCACTGTACTTATAACAGGAGAGACCGGTACAGGCAAAGGTATGGCTGCCAAAGCGATCCATACCAGCAGCCCTCTGAAAGAGGGGCCTTTTGTCAGTGTAAACTGCGGAGCCATTCCAGAACAGATCATGGAGAGCGAACTCTTTGGTCACCAGAAGGGGGCTTTTACCGATGCAAAGGAGACCAAAAAAGGTCGGCTTGAAATGGCCTGTGGAGGAACTCTTTTTTTAGATGAGATCGGAGAGATATCCATGCGCATGCAGATTGATCTTCTCCATGTTCTTGAAGAGAGGGTATTTTACAAGGTTGGCGGAACACAGCCCATCACAGCAAATTTTCGTGTGGTTGCCGCCACAAACAGCAATCTTGAAAAGGCAATTCAAGAACGGACATTCAGAGAAGATCTTTACTACCGACTTAATGTCATCGCTCTGACTATGCCACCCTTAAGAAAAAGAAAGGAGGATATACCTCTTCTGGCAAACCATTTTCTCCATAAATTTGTACAGGAGATAAACAAACCTGTGGAGCGAATAAGCAGAGAGGCTATGGATGAACTGATGCTCTACAACTGGCCGGGGAACGTAAGAGAGCTCTCCAATGCCGTGGAACGGGCTGTTGTAGTGTGCCGGAGCCACACCATAGAAGCTATGGATCTTCCCATTGTATCACCGGAGTGCACGGGTTTGAATACACCGTCCGTTCCAGGTCATCCATCAGTGAAAACCTTAAATGATCTTGAAAAACACCATATTTTTAATATCTTGAATGAAAATGAGTGGAATATCGCCAGAAGTGCAGCATCTCTTGGTATTGACAGGTCAACACTTTACAGCAAGATCAAACGTTATGACCTTCAAAAGAACATAAGTGATTCATGAATAACACTCTTATATTAAAAGCAATCGCTATCGCCTTCAGCAGACAGAACGCGAAAGCAAAATCTAACTTATAGTCTTTAAAAGACAGCATAATAGATGAATAATACAATAGGGAAACTTCCATTTATTCTGGTTTCACCAACAGAGGGAATAGACCCTGCACTTGCTGAGAATATCTCAGAGGCTGTGGGAGATTTCTTCGGATATCCCGTAAAAGTATCTCCTTTGCTGCAAAATATTGATTTTGCATTCAATTCTGACCGAAATCAGTACAACTCCACTATAATACTTGCAAGCCTTGCAGACCTTGCACCTGAAAGATGCCTTAAAATTCTTGCCATCACAGACAAGGATCTTTTTATTCCGATATTGACACATGTTTACGGAGAGGCCCAGCTTAACGGTATTGCCTGCATCGTATCTATCAACCGTCTGAATACCGATCTTCAGCTCTCCAAGAAAAAGGTGTTTGAGAGGATAATAAAAGAGAGTATTCATGAACTCGGTCATACCTTTAACCTGCGGCACTGCAAGGATCATTCGTGCATAATGCACTACTGCCGAAGCCTTGATGACGTTGATTTAAAATCAAACCAGTATTGCCGGTACTGCGAGGTACTTCTGTCAGATGCGATAATTTCACTGTCAAGAGATCCGATATCTTGAAGAACTCCAATATCCTGATAGGCACAACTAACAATAAAAGTCCTATAATTACGGCTATTTCAAGAAACTTTCACATAAATCAAAAACATAAGCAGATTTGCTACTATGATTGTTGGATTGAAATTGTTCAGCTACAAGAAAAGTACTGAATTTTCAAGAGGTTCCCGCTCTGTTCTGGTAGCATTTACCGCAGCTTTTTCGTCTGCATAACCAAACGACATACCAAAAAGGACTCCCAGTTCTTCCGGAATATTCAAAAACTCTCTGACAGGGTCAGGAAACTGGCCTAATGCACCTTGAAGGCAGCTTGAGATACCATGTTCTGTCATCAACAGCGTCAGAGTCTGGGCATAAATACCAATATCAACCGCCCCCATGATGTCCAGATATTTTTCCATGGTGAAAAACAGAGCATGTGGAGCATTAAAAAATGTCCAATTTTGAAGCATGGCAACCATCCTTGCCTGCTTATCGCTTCGTTCAATTCCCATTGAGCTGTAAAGAGCATTTGCAGATCCAAACTGTCGATCTCTGTGAACCCCCTTATAGCTTACCTTCCAGTTAAAATCAGGATTTGGAGCCAGACCGCTCATCACGGCTTTAACAAGTTTGTCTTTAAGAGCATCCTTCTTTGCACCGGAAACAACATATATCTGCCAGGGCTGTACATTACAATTTGATGGAGATAGCTGGGCATCTGTAAATATTTTCTGCAAGATCTCTTCAGGAACTGGTTTGTCCAGAAACGCACGTACGGAAAAACGTTTCTTCAATAAATCGCTTAACGACATGGGAATTAATATCTCCTTTAGATGCTCATGATCGGTTTGGGTCACCCACAAGTATGAAAACCATGATGTGTTTTCACGGTAAAGTAGAGGTTTAGCAATGTTACTTAGCATTGCTAAACCTCTACGGCAATCAAAACTTAAACCTTCATGGCCTTTGTATGGCCTCCCCGAACCATGAAAATAAGAATGCATTTTCATGGTAAAAGTATGAAATCTTGGGGCATCCTTCATATCTTGTCAAAAGTGTCAGCCGACAAATGAAGGATAGCCAAATCCCGAAATCCTTAGTTATTCATCTCATAGTTATCTTTTAATGAGAACACATATTTTTCCCATACTCTCTTAAAACGCTCCTGATTAAGTTGAGGTTTGCGGATCATTTTAAGGGCAAACTCCATCTGCTTGTCATTGCTGCTGCTCTTGGAATAGAGCTGAAGAGCATGTTTGGAAAAATCTCTGATCATGAAATCAAAAATCTGATCAAGAATATCATTGTCAACACTTCTGAGCACCGCGTTTTCAATTATAAGCTGTCCATAAGCCACAACAGTAAACAGCTCTCCAAGAATCAAAAGAAAATCAATATCCTTGCTCTGATGCTTGTCAGGAGATGCATTGATCAGCATATCTTTAAGAACAGCAATCTGCTCTCTGAAAATGGCAATATTGGGCAGATCAACGCTTGAATAGGCCTTTTCAAAATCGTGGAATACAGTTTTTCCAAGACCTTTTGTAGGTCCCTGATTGAAAAGAAAATCATCGTTGCCAGGCTGATCCACTGTTGGGATTTCAGGCATAACAGCAGGGGCAAACAGATAATTGGCCATAAATTTTACAATAAGTGCCATATTGACATGAACAGTCCCTTCAAGTTTAGGCAGTGCTCTTATATCAATGGCAGCCATTTCAAAATACATATCCTTTTCAAACCCTTTGGCAGCAATGACATCCCATAAAAGGTTTATAACCTCTTCTCCCTGAGTTGTCACCTTCATCTTTGTCAACGGATTATAAAGAAGATAACGCCTGTCATCTTTTGAGGCGGTTCTCATGTAGTCAGCATTTCTGCGGGCAAAAAGCTTCATGGCAGTAAGGCGTGCAAATGCATCTGTCATCAATGACTGAACATGTGGGAAATCAGTCACAAATTTGCCATACAGACTTCTTTTTGAGGCATGGTTAATCGCTTCAAAAAAAGCATGGCTGCAAATTCCAATAGATGCCCAGCCAAGATTATATTTTCCAACATTAATGGTATTAAGGGCACAGTCCCAGGCGTGTGATCCTCTTGAAAGAATATCATCGTCAGTAACAGGATAGCCGTGAAGACCAAACTCAGCAACATAGGACTGGTTACTTGTAACATTTTTAACCAGATCATAGTTTTCATGCTTTGGATCAGCAGTAAAGAAAACATACTCTTCAGTATCAGAATCCT
Source organism: Desulfamplus sp. (assembly GCA_015231705.1). Classification (GTDB taxonomy): domain Bacteria; phylum Desulfobacterota; class Desulfobacteria; order Desulfobacterales; family Desulfobacteraceae; genus Desulfamplus. The sequence goes on from JADGBC010000002.1 coordinate 37,983, forward strand.
TGGCAAATACAGATACAAGACCAGCCTCGTTGGCATTGCCAATATAATATTTACCTCCGTCAGCTACATATTTTCCTTCTGCCAACTGAGTCAGCGTCATCTCGCTTGAGTAGAGATCCGCACCATGCTCTTTTTCAGAGAGACCAAAAGCAAATATTTCACCCTGATCCAGAAGCTGGGCAGTCTTTTTTTTCACTTCCTCGTTAGTACCCATCCAGATAGGTCCAAGACCGAGAATGGTAACCTGCCATGTGTACCAGTAAGGCAGCCCGTAAAAACCAAGGATCTCACTAAAATCACAGTTTCTGGTAGTATCCCATCGGCACCCCTCTTTGCCATATTGTGAGGGTGTCAAAAGTCTTGAAAAAATTTTTTCTCTTTTGACAAAATCAAGAAAATCCGAATACCATACTTTGTCGTGATAATCTGATTTAAGTTTTGCTTTACCCTTGGTCTCAAAGAAATTAACTGTTTTTTTCATGATCTCTCTGGATTCTGCGTCAAGGTGTTCAAATGTTTCTGTGTTGGGATTAAGAATTCTCATGGTCTCCTCCATAGTTTTCAGTCCCCGCTCCCCAATTGAGGGAAACGGATAAAATTAAACAAGCGTATTAAAAAAATGAAATGAAGTGGGCATCCTTACATATCACCTCAAAAGTAGTTTGCACTTTTTTTGAAAAAATCCCCTAAAAATGGGGGTAAGGTTTCAAAAAGTGTAAACCGGCAAATGAAGCATGCCATGAAGTGAATACAATAAATAAATTGAATTGCAGTTTGTGTAAAAAACACTGTTTCAGTTTTTAGAAGCACCATTCTATAATTAGAGAGGTTTTGTCAAGTTTTATATTTTCTGTGGAATAAATTTTTGAAGAGTCGAGGCAAGTGCATTTATTGATAGCGGTTTTGTAAGAACAGCATCAATGCAGGATGCATTGGCTTTTGTGGTTGTTGTGATATCGCTGAAGCCTGTCACAAGAACTACAGGAATGTCTGACCTGATAGATTTTATCTTTTCAGCAAGCTGAATACCCTGGATATCCGGCATGGTAAGATCTGTTATCACAAGATCAAAGTGCTGCGGATTTTTCTGAATTATCTCAAGTGCATTTTTGGAGGATTTTATTGCTACTGCTTCATATCCCAATTTTTCCAGCATCATCTTACCAAGATCAACAAGCATTTGCTCATCATCCACAAAAAGAATTTTTCCCTCGCCAACCTGTATTGAGACTCTGTCAGTAACCATTTTTTTTGATTCAGGGAATTTTCTGGGAAAATAGATGGTAATTTTTGTTCCCTTACCCACTTCGCTCTCAAGCTGTATTCCTCCATGACATCTTTTTACAATGCCATGTACCACGGCCAGACCAAGTCCGGTACCATCTCCACCGCTTTTCGTTGTGAAATAGGGATCAAAAACCTTTTCTATAGTTTCTGGTGCCATCCCTTTACCGTCATCTTCAACAGATATTGCCACATATTCTCCGTAGGGAATCGAAAGCTCTCGGGAGTGTGCCGAATTAGAGGCATCAAAAATAATATTATGAATACCAATGGTGATAGTACCCTGATTATCTTTAATTGCATTCATGGCATTGGTCGCAAGGTTCATAATGATCTGGTGAATATCTGTTGGAGAGACAAGAATGTATCCCGCATCTTTTTGAATTTTTATTTCAATATTAATTGATGTTGGAATGGATGCCTTAAGAAGTTTGACCTTTTCTTTAAGCATTGTAGATACAAGAACCGGAATCTTTATAGAGGTGCCAGATTCACGTTGTCTGCTGAATTCAAGAATCTGTAGAGTGAGATTTTTTGCACGGTTACATCCATTAATAATCTGCTGGGTGTAGCGCATGCTTTTTTCATTTCCTCCAGCATCCATCTGAAGTAGCTGTGCATAACCAAGAATAGACCCAAGAATATTATTGAAATCATGAGCGATACCGCCAGCAAGTGTACCAAGAGCTTCAAGTCTCTGAGACTCTTTAAGATTAAAAATCAGCTTCTCTTTTTCCTTTTCAGCAATTTTTATTCCGGTAATATCCTTATCCACCCCACGATACCCTATTATCAATCCTTCTTCGTTTCTTACCGGTTTACCACTTGTAAGCAGGTGAATCTCTTTACCATTTTTTGTAATCTTAGTTATTTCAATATTAGTATAATGTATCCCTGAAGCAATATGATCATCAATGATCTTAAGGGAATTCTCTTTTGTACCTGAAGACATAAGAAAAGAGAAATGGCTTTTAATAAGCTCTTCGGCAGTGTAGTCAGTTAGTTGATGAACATTGTCAGAGATATATGTGTATCTGCCGTCAACATCAGTCTCCCATATCCAGTCTCCTGTGCTAAGTGCAATGTCTTTGAATCGTTCTCTGCTCTGACGAAGAGAGATCTCCATTTTCTGTCGCTCTTCCAGCTCTTTTTGAAGCCTTGATTTCAATTCGAATGAGCGTAAAGATGCAGTCACAATAGTATGTAGTTTTTGAGATGTAAGTTCGGTCTTGAGCCTGTAGTCATTTATATCATAATCCTCAATCACCTTATGTTCAGGTGCCTGACCTGGCTGCCCTGTTCTGATAACAATCTGAGTGATACTGTTACCAAGAATCTTTCTGATATAGTGAATAAGTTTAAGTCCTGCGTCTTCAGTCTCCATAGTCACATCAAGCAGAATAAGTGCAGTATCAGGATTCTCTTTAAGGGTGACCGCAGCCTCTTTTGATGAGAAACTGTTAAAAAACATAAGCTTCCTGCCCTGAAAAGAGCAGTCTTCAAGAGATTTTGCAGTGATATAATGGACATCTTTTTCATCATCAACAATGAGTATTTTCCAGGGATTATCGGCCTTGATCTTTTGCACCGAGTCATCTGTAGCCGAAGAATCACTTGTGAATACAGACTGATCCGGAACAGCCATTTTACTATCCCCTGCAGTTGATATTTCATCAGCAAAAACAATTGAGTTTGATTCTGGTTCAGGATTCATTGGATCTTTTACATCCTTAGCTTTAAAAAAATAATGGCTCATGCATATAATAAACCTTATTCAAAATATAGTAGCATAACTTGTCGAAACATTATTAGATAACAGATGTTTTTGTCAAATATTTTCTCATAAATTGTGGTATAAGAGAAAACATGGAAATAAGTTTGAAAGTTTCAATGGTGCGGTAAGATTAGATTTTTTTATCTATCGTTTTGTTAACTACATGTTTAATAAGGAATTTATAAAAAATGGAATCCTCTTTAAAAGCAATTTCTGTGCTTGATGGCAGATATAAAAATATGACAGCAGAACTCAAAGATATTTTTTCAGAATATGGTTTAATCCGCAATCGGGTCTATGTGGAACTTGAGTGGTTGAAATTTATAATTAAAGATCTGAAACTTACCGCAATTCAATCAGATTCGGGTACAAAGATTGAAGGTACAAGGATTGAAAATAGTACCAAAACAGATTTGGCTCGAAGTGCCATTGAAGATAAAGGTATAGAAGAGAGTAAATCTGACGACGAAGCCGTTCAATCTGTTATTGATAAACTTCAATCTGTTCTGGAAAACTTCAATGAATCAGATGCTCAAAAGATAAAAGATATAGAGAAAACCACCAACCACGATGTCAAGGCAGTAGAGTATTTCATCAAAGAAAAACTTGTGGAACTTGGTCTTTCTGACATCATGGAGTGGGTACATTTTGCCTGCACATCAGATGATATAAACAACATATCCTATGCTCTGATGGTTCGCCAGGGCAGAGATATTGCGGCTTCTTATCTATCTGATTTGCTTGGTAAAATTGAAGAAAAAGCTCTTGAATACAAAGCTGTGCCCATGATGGGAAGAACCCACGGGCAACCTGCAACACCAACAACAGTAGGCAAGGAGTTTGTCAATTTTGCGTGGCGTCTCAACTATGAGCTCTCTATTTTAAAAAGTGCTCCCATGCAGGCAAAAATAAATGGTGCCACCGGCAACTACAATGCCCATTTTTTTGTCTTTCCTGAAATTGACTGGATTGCAGCCGGGCAACGTTTTTTATCACAGAATCTTGGACTTGAACCATTGTTGTTTACAACCCAGATCAACCCCAGTGCATATCTTTCGTTTATTCTCCACTCAATGGTGAGATCTGCTGCTGTCACTATCGACTTTGACCGTGACATGTGGGGCTATATATCTCTTGGATATTTTCGTCAGCGTCTGAAAAAAGGAGAGACAGGCTCTTCCACCATGCCTCATAAGGTCAACCCCATTGATTTTGAAAACAGTGAAGGTAACATGGGACTTGCCATATCCATGATGGAGCATCTTGCCGTGAAATTGCAAAAATCCCGTTTTCAACGAGATCTAAGCGACAGCACGGTACTCAGAAGCCTTGGCTCTGTTTTTGGCTATTACCTGATTGGTATCAAGAATGCCATGAAAGGGCTTGGGAAAATTGCTGTTGATGCAGATACTATCTCCAAGGATCTTGATGCCAACCAGGAGCTTCTGGCAGAACCATTCCAGACTGCCATGAGAGTCTATGGCGAGGAGAATCCATACGAACGACTAAAGGATCTGACTCGGGGGCAGAGGATCGGGAAAAAAGATCTTGAGGATTTTGTGAATACCCTTGAAAAAGTTCCTGAAATGTTCAGGGAAAAGATGAGGAATCTTACTCCGGCTGGCTACACAGGGGTTGCACAGAATCTGGTAGATAAATACTTTTCGGTAAAACAGCATATCTGAATCAGGAGATGCAGGATTAAAGGATTTACAGGATGCAAATACTTATTCATCCCGTAAATCCTGGCCATCCTGATTCAGACAGATGCTTATATGCCTGAGAAACCATGACAAGGTGTCGTTTTTGAATATTTCTGTTCAGGTACTTAGTGATTACAGCAACAATGGGCGTTTATTGATGACAACCACAATGGGAATGGCTCTTTTCGCCCCTGATATGAAACACCTTCATTATAATAGGTTTAAAGATAAGAATCAGCAGCACAATACTTGCAACAACAGAAACTATTCCATGAGATTCAGTTATATCTGAATTCACCCAGCCGCTTATATCAAGGCCAAGTTGGCCATAAATCCAGTTTGTAAGCATACCCATAAGCAATGCACATACCATTATGGAGCTAAGATAGATCGCTGTGTTTTTCTTGCCAAGAAGCTTTGAGGCGACCGTAATAGTAGCCACATTGGTTGCAGGCCCTGCCAGCAGAAAAACCAGAGCAGCCCCAGGAGATAATCCTTTGAGTGCAAGAGCTGCCGCAATGGGAGTTGATGCGGTTGCACAGACATAAAGCGGCGTTGCAAGAGCAATCATTATAACCATTGAAAATATACCATCTCCAAGGTAAGATTCAATGAATCCTGGGGTAATATAAACAGTTATAACTCCGGCAAGCATTATTCCAACTAAAAGCCATGGCCCTATATCTCCAAGAAGCTCTCCAAAAGCAAAGTCCATACCCCTTTTAAATTTCTCCCTGAATTTATTTTTTCCCCTTTGCAGCCCACCTTCTCTATCCTTATCAACCCCAGCTCCAGCAATGTGAGCTCCTCCAGCAATTTGATTTCCGTTAAAACCAGCTCCATCAATAACATTGGTTGAAGATGTCGAACATGAACCTGCACAAGAGCATGATGGCAGTTTGTTATTTCCTGATAATTCCGACTCTACTATCTGTTTATCTATTTTGCCGACCTCTGTTTTACCGCCATCTGTTGTTCTGTTCTCTACTGGCTGGCTGTCAAAAATATTGACGGCAATTCCTGTCAATGAGGCTGTAATAAATGCTGAGAACGGACGAATGACAGTCATTACAGGGTCCAGCAGAGCATAGGTTACTGCAATAGAGTCAACACCGGTTTCAGGGGTGGATATCATAAAAGATGAGACTGCCCCTTTGCTTGCACCCTGTTCCTTAAGACCTGCGGCAGCAGGAATAACTCCGCAGCTACAAAGAGGAATAGGGATTCCAAAAAGAGATGCTTTGAGAACGCTGGCAGTTTTCCCCTTCCCAAGGTGTCTTTGGATAAAATCATCTGGTATGAACGCTTTGAGCATTCCCGCAATAAAAAAACCAAACAGCACAAACAGAGACGATTCAAGAAGCACATCCCATGACGCATATACAATGTTCATTATAGTTTCAAACATAATTTTTCCTCATTTTTATATTATTGTTTATTTTCCTTAATATGCTCAAGTCCATCATCAAGCAGTTTATAAACATGCTCATCATCAAGGGTGTAATAGACATTTTTCCCCTCTTTTCTGTACCTTACAATTTTCGATGTCCTCAATACACGCAACTGGTGAGATATGGCAGATTGATTCATTCCAAGAATTTCAACAAGGTCGCACACGCATAACTCCCGTTGATAAAGTGCACTTAGTATCCTGATGCGGGTGTGTTCTCCAAAAACTTTAAAAAAATTGGCAAGTTCAAGTAGAAGCTGATCTGATGGAAGATGCTCTTTTATCTGATCTATATAATCGTTTGTTGCACATTTAGAGATACAGGCATCATATATAGGTTGTTTTTTCATTGATAACTCCAGTCTTGCTTCAACCAAGATTGAACATATGAATATGTGTTCATGTATATATAATATATAAGGCAAGTTTTTTAATAAGGCAAGTTTTTTTTGAAATAAAGAGGAATGATTTCAAATAGAGGCAAGAGTGTGTTGGCAAAAAAATCAGGAATATACCAGTCCGTTGTCTGAATCAGGATGGTCAGGATGAAAAGGATAAAGGCAGATTGGCTTCCTTGAGATCCTTTCATCCTGGGTATCCTGATTCAGACAATATCAACAACAGACTTTGAATAACCGTTTAAAAATTTGTAAAATCATCGTCATCATCATCAAACGGAATCACCTGATCAGGTCTAACCTCGCCTTTTTTAGGATGAGTCAACTGCCTGGATTTTCCGGCATTACCATAAGTTGAAGATGTGCCCAGAGATTTGGGTTTGGATTTGGGTTTTATTTTATAGGAAGAGGCATTACGGATTCTGCGGGTCCTTCCTGAAGCCGCATCACCCCCCTCTACAAGGCCAACCAGATCATTTACAAAATCATTCATGGTCTCAGCCTGGGCATTCATCTCTTCTGACGCACTGGCTGACTCTTCTGCACTTGCAGCATTCTGCTGAATAACCTTGTCCATCTCTGAGACAGCGATATTGACTTGTTCAATGCCCGTGGACTGCTCTCTTGATGCTGCTGCTATTTCTCCGACAAGTTCGCCTACCTTGCTGGAACTTGTTGCAACCTGCGTAAATTCTTCACTGGTTTTTTTAACAAGAGCAGAGCCATCTTTTACTTTGGTTACAGTGCCCTCAATAAGGTTAGCTGTATTTTTGGCAGCTTCAGCAGAACGCATGGCAAGATTTCGCACCTCTTCAGCAACTACAGCAAAACCCGCACCTGCCTCCCCTGCCCTTGCAGCCTCAACAGCAGCATTCAGTGCAAGGAGATTTGTCTGAAATGCTATTTCGTCAATAGTTTTGATAATTTTTGATGTCTCATCGCTTGCTCTGGAGATATCGTTCATTGATGTGGTCAACTGATTCATGGACTCATTTGCCTTTGCAACCACCTTGTTGGCATCTTTCATCAGCATATCTGCCTGAGAAGCGTTATCCGAGTTCTGTTTGGTCATGGATGACATCTCTTCCAGCGAAGATGAGGTCTCCTCAATCGAAGCTGCCTGCTGGGATGCTCCTTCAGCCAGAGACTGACTTGCCGATGAAACCTGACCTGATGCGGAAGCAACCTGCTGGCTTCCAAGAGTAAGCCCCTCAATTACTCGTCTGATCGGACGGGTAATGCTGATTGTAATGTAAAAAGCAAGAAAAAGCCCTACAGCCAGGGCAACAACAAGCCCTGTTATCATTATGTTGGAAGAGCGATTCAACGCATCCATTGCTCCATTGGCGATATTGGTTGTGTGCTCTATACCTGCGTTAGCAAGCTCTGTACAGGCTTTGAGAAGATCATTGCCAATAACCAAGCGCATTTTTCCAAGTTCCTCAAGCTTTGTCCAGTCTGACATAAAAACAAGCATTGCCTGCTGGTAGCTTTTTGCGGCTTTCTCAACTGCGTCAATCTGATCCAGATTGACCTGTTTTTTGGTAAATTCCTTGAGTTCCTTAAGTTTTTCATAAGCTTGGATTAAATTTTTCTCGCCTTCAAGGATCAATTCAGGATTACGTTTAGCCATAGACTGGTTGACTTTGATACGGGCAGTGTTGCCAAGATCAACAACATCATTGGCCAGGGTGATCTTATGATGGCGTTCTGTCATATCTTTGGTCAGTTTTTCCTGCTGCCCGGCCAGAAATTCATTACAGTTGGTCATATACTCTTTTGCATTTTTGTCCATTTCAGATCTTGTCTGGGAAAGTATGCTGCTATCTGCCGACAAACCTTTTCTGAACTCTTTAAGAAAGGATCTCATTGCATCCTGATAAGCTGCTGCCGCATGAACAGTATTATCCATTCTTCTTATATCATCTTCACTCCTGGCAATTTGTCTTAAAGAGGCTATCCTGGGCTCTACAACTTCCAGCTTGTCAATGGCACTTTCTATCATGGCATAGTCGTTATTTGCTTGTCCCTTGAAATTTGCCACACGAACTTCCGAGCCAATTTCCACAAGGGCAATAACCTGTTTTATCTTCTCCTGTCGTTCTGTTAACTCAACTTTAAAGGCACTGTTTTGAGTCTCAAGAAAGTTGTAGCAGTTCTGCATATAGGTGGCAGCGTTGTTCTCAAGTGTTTTACTTCCTGATTTAAGAGCATTCACAAGTTGATTTGTCGATGTCATTGCATCTTCATATTGACTCTCAGCCGATCTGATAGTCTGGAGATGCTCTCCAAGTTTTACGAGGTGGACAGCATTTTTTTTAAGATCTTCTGCTCTGGCAATAGCTGCATCAAGAGTCTTCATCTCCTGAAGGGCCTCTTTGTAATACTTTTCATCTTCAGTAAAACCATATCCTCTCATGGCATACATAAGCTTATTTGCGGCATCTTTGATATCCACTGCAACTGAAACCTCAGGCACATACTCTTTTGCAAGCTTTGTGGATTCATCAGCCACATCTTTCATGTTAACAACAGCCATTCCACCGAGTAGAAGTGCAATAATAATTAAGCTGCCAAACCCTAAACTGATTTTAGTGCCAAGCTTCATGTTGCTGAACATAGATTCCTCCTGATTTATCAATTATTTTCTGCTTTTATGACAATTTTTCTCTGTAGTTTTTTACACACACAATATTGCAATGTTGACAATAGCATTAAAACAATAACAATAAGATCGTCCTTGATTATATATCCATAACTATTATTAAGTTAAAGTTCAAAATACTTTTACACTTTGAGATTTTTTTTTCAACTAAAAAACATAAACTGTTATCGTTGGTAGTGGGATTGTTGGTAGTGGGTACTCTGAATAGATAGACCTTAATGAGAATGATCGATCTTAATGAGAATCAAACTTCATATAGAGGATAGTGATTCCACCAGCAAGGGCAACACCTCCACTTGCAAGAAAGAGGTATGCATGAAAATTATCATAAAAGATACCGCTGATCATAAAACCTGTCATCATTCCAGCACCATAGGTCACGGCATTGTTTACTGCCTGGCCAAAGGTTGTACCCTCCGGAGAGAGCCTGTCAATAGCAAGGATGCTTGCGATATGAAATGAGCCGTAGGTGAAGGCATGTAGCAGTTGTGAAACTAAGATAACTACAGAGGTTGCGTGGTTAAACAGAAGCAAGTCATGTGATAACGATGTGCTAAAAAGCAGCAACCATCGTACAAATGCCGCACCAAATGAGATCATCATGACAGTTTTAAGATTAAATCTTGAAAAGATACGATCAGAATTGACCATGACAGCGATTTCGGCAATTGAGGCTAATGCCCAGGCAAATCCAATAAAACCTGTCCCAAACCCAAGCGATTCAAGGTAAATTGAAAAAAAACCATAATATGCACCATGGCTTGCAAGCATCAAAAAAGCGGCAAAAAGAAAAAGTGAGGTTCTTAAGGAGAAAAAATCTCTGAATTCTGACCATGACCGCCCTGCCCCATCCTCTGGTTTTTTCTCTGTTTCTGACACTTTTATGTGAAAGTCTTTTGGAATATGTGCAATCATGCGACTTTCGTTCTTCGTTGTGCCCATCAGGGCATGGGCGTTATTCCAGATTTGTGATTTTTCACATACCTTTTTCTCAATCCATGCACCATCTTTAATCTCTTCACTCGCTTCAACTCCTTTTTTATCAATCTTTTTTTTTTTGCTATCCGGCATTTTAAGAGAGAGTAGTGACTGCATAACCATACCAGCCAGAATCAATGGAATGATTATATCTGTGGGATACACTAACAGTATTTTCCCAAGCACCAGAGATACCCCGATAAAAGCAATGGTTCCCCATACTCTGGAGTGCCCATATTTTTTCTTCTCCTTGCCAAGTATATTCATGGCAAAGGCTTCAATAAAGGCTATAATGGGAGCATAAAAAACAGAATATACTGTTAGGATAATCAGGATCGGGAGAAATTCCCTTGTGAAAAAAAGAAGGGACCACAAAAATGCACTCATCAAGGTGCAGAGTATAAAAATTGATTTTCGTGAATTGAATCTGTCTGCAGCCATAGCCCAAAGTACAGGAAAAATAACGACTGCTGCGGTTTTCACAGATGAAATAAGACCAATCTCAAAGCCGGAAAATCCAAGGTGGCGACAAAAAAGGTTAAAATAGGGAAGAGCAATACCGAGAGTTCCAAAATAAACGAAATATTGGGTGGCTAATAATAATTTCATATTTTGTATGGTGTTCTGATGAATAGACTTTTTTCCTGAAATACAAATGTAATGACCTAGCCTGGACAAGCCAGAACCAAAGAGGATTTTCTGACTCTCTGCAATAAAAATAAACGGGGAGCAAATATATAATATATCCGCCCCCTTACTGTTATGTTTTAACTATTGACTGTGCAGGGCACCAAGCTCCATGCCAAGCTCCAGGGCATTCTGATTCATCTCAATAAAGTCTTTGGGAATATTACTTTTCAACACCTTCATGACAGAAGTTGGTTTCACAAACTCAGTGACACCAAGAAGTGCTCCTAACATGCAGATATTAAAGACAATTGGCTTTTTGATCTTTTCCATAACCATATCATACATTGGCAGTTCAATCTGTTTTGCATCCACCTTTTTAGTGGTTGTTACAAATCGTGAGTCAGTGAGGACAAGTCCACCCGGCCGGATAATATTTGAGTAGTTTATATAAGCTTCCTGAGTAAGGCAAACAAGGATATTGGCCTGATTGACTTCAGGAAAATATATGGGCAGATGCGATATTATCACATCACTTCTGGTGGAGCCTCCACGGGCTGCCGCACCATAGCTCTGGGTCTGAGTGGCATTCTTGCCCTCATGGATCACTGCGGCCTCAGCCAAAATGATGGCAGCTGTGATCACCCCCTGACCTCCTGAGCCTGAAAAAACAAATCTGGTCCTCTTCATTTTTCACTCCTCTTTATGGCTTTGGGCAAGTCTGGTTAGCTTCATCCCTTAAAGTCTTGTCAAATTTATGGATCTGGTTTTGGCTACCTTTCATAGCCCGCTCAACGATTCTGTCATACTCTTGGCAATATTCCGGTGCGTCAATATCAACAAACACACCACGGGGGATGAGTGTTGGATCTTGTTCCAGAGCCTTGGAGCCAAGTTTTGCAGTGGTGTTTTTCTGGAACTCAAGCATCTGAGACGCGTCACCCTCCTTGTTTTTCCGACCATAGTGGGTTGGACACTGGGAAAGTATCTCAACAACGGAAAAGCCCTTGTGTTCAATCGCTTTTTTCAAAATATCAATGCATTCAAGCACATGGTAAGCAGTACTTCTTGCCACAAAGGATGCTCCGGCAGCAATAGACAATTTTACCACATCAAAATCATTGTCAATTGTGGTATATGGTGCAGTTGTAGCTTTTTTGCCAGGCCCTGAAAGCGGAGAATATTGACCACCTGTCATGCCGTAAATCCGGTTATTCATGACAATTGCGGTCATATCAATGTTACGCCTTGCCGCATGAATAAAATGGTTACCCCCAATGGCCAAGGCATCACCGTCACCCATGGGCACAAGAAGCGTAAGTTCCGGTTTGCTCAATTTTACGCCTGTGGCAAAAGCAAGGGCTCTTCCATGAAGGGTGTGCAACGAGTGGAAATCCACGTAGCCGGATATTCTTGCTGAACAGCCTATGCCGGAAGTCATTACAATGTTGTTCTTGTCAAGTCCCATCTCATCTACAGCCCTTAGAAGGGCATTGAGAATAATACCGTGTCCGCATCCTGGACACCACATCTGGGGAAAATATCGCTGCCGTATATAATCTTTTATTGCCATTTTTATACCCCCCTTCCCTGGATCATCCGAAGGAGTGTTTTTATGTTGGTTGGTGTGATCAGCTTGTTATCAATCCGATTTGCAAGAAAAACCTTGGACGAATCATCTACACATGCCTTTACCTCTTTCATGACTTGCCCCATATTCATCTCCACAACAATCACCGCCTTGGCTCCAGCACATTTCTCTCTTACCATGGCTTCCGGGAAAGGCCATATGGATTGAAGTTCAAGAACTCCTACCTTTTCTCCTCGCTCTCTTCGGTTTTTGGCCATATGTATGGCAGAACGGGCTGATGAACCATAGGATATCAGTATATACTCAGCACCTTCGAGATAGTGCTCTTTATACCTTGTTATGGAATGAACATTATTTTCAATCTTGTCCACAAGATGGTGGAGAAGTTCCCTGACCACCTGATGGTTGTTGGATGGAAAGCCCCACATGTCATGAAATAGTCCTGTTACATTGTAACGATGTTCTCCTCCAAAGTCTGACATTGGAAGGCGGCCATCCTCTCTGGGAAGGTATGGATGGTAATCAACACCCTTTCTGACAGAAGTTCTCAAGCGGTCAACCAGAGGTATTTCACCCTTTTCAGGTATGACAAGCTTCTCTCTCATATGACCTACAACCTCGTCAAACAGAAGGATAACCGGAGTGCGATAAGTCTCTGCAAGATTGAAAGCATCCACGGTCACTTCAAATACATCCTGATGGTTGGAAGCGGTAAGTGCGATAATAGCGTGGTCACCATGGGTTCCCCAGCGTGCCTGGTTAATATCTCCCTGGCTTACATGGGTGGGGTTTCCTGTTGACGGCCCCCCTCTTTGCACATTGACAATGACACATGGAATTTCTGCCATACATGCATAACCCAGAGCCTCCTGTTTTAATGAGAAGCCAGGGCCACTTGTGGCTGTCATAACTTTGTGACCGGTCAGCGACGCACCTATGATTGCACACATGGAGGCGATCTCATCCTCCATCTGTATAAATTTGCCCCCTTTTTCCGGCAGTCTCTTTGAGAGCAGTTCTGCTACTTCAGTGGATGGGGTGATGGGATAGCCTGCATAAAAATCAATTCCTGCATAAAGAGCTCCCTCAACACATGCCTCGTTTCCCTGGACAAACTTTATATTATCAGTCATTTTCACTCATCCTGGGCTGCCTGATCCGTCTCGGCGGCCTGATTTGTCTGGGTTGTTACCACCTCAATTGCAAGATCAGGGCACCTAAGTTCACAAAGTTTGCAACAAATGCAATCTTCGGGCCTTACTGCAACAACTTTTTCCTGGGAATCAAGCTCAAGAACTTTTTTAGGGCAAAAATGGACGCATATTCCGCATCCCTTGCACCAGTCTCGGTTGATTACATGTTCCTTCAGCTTAAGCCTTGCCATAAACTCCTCTTAAATTATTTCAGTTCACAAAAAATGATATTACTGAAATCCACATTACAAATCTAACAAAGTAGAATTACACTATCAGATCTTTTTATAATTTGGCCTTTTCCACTGAATACAATTCATAAAATATGATTGCATTCGACTATTATGCCGTGCATGAATAGTTGATTTTGAAACTCAAGTCAAGTAATAGATGAGAAAAGGAAATCAGAAAGAGGATTAAACCGGTCTTAAATATAAGAAAAAATGGAGAAAAAAAGTGTCTTCAATAATCAGCGTAATTATCCCCACATTTAACCGCGGATGGTGCATTAACGAGGCACTAGAATCAGTCCTTGATCAGAACTATCTATTGATGCATCCTATCTTTCAAAATTGTCAGAGCAAAAATCACCAACTCAATAGCAATAGATTTCAAAGTGATCAACCATCAGTTGAGGTTATTGTCGTAGATGACGGCTCTACCGACAACACTCATGAGATACTCAAGCCGTTGATAGATCAGGGCCTGATTAAACTGTTAAAACAAAAGAATAAAGGGGTAAGTGCTGCACGCAATTTTGGCATCAGGCAGAGCTGCGGGGATTTTATCGCTTTTCTCGATTCTGACGATCTCTGGCTGCCAGACAAGCTGTCATGTCAGATGGATTTTTTTGCAAAAAATCCTGAGGCAATGATCTGCCAGACAGAGGAGATATGGATTCGTAACGGAAAACGGGTTAATCCCAAACATAAACATAAAAAATTGTCCGGCATGATCTTTGAACCTTCGCTTCATCTGTGTCTTGTAAGCCCATCCGCTGTAATGATGCGACGGGAGTTCTTTTCAATCAAGGGGCTTTTTGATGAGGCACTTCCTGCATGTGAAGATTATGATCTATGGCTCAGGACATCGACAGATATGCCGATCTGGCTTATTGACAGACCCTTCATCATTAAAAGAGGGGGGCATAACGATCAACTCTCATCAGCTCACTCGCTTGATAAATACAGAATCCGTTCCATCCAGAATTTGCTTGAAAACAGTTCTAATGAATGCACAAATACAGACAGCTTTGACAAAACATTAGGTAACATCCCTGACCAGACAAATCTCCATAGAGGTACACTTAATAACAGCCAAAGAGATGCAGCGATCCATGTATTTCGTGAAAAGTGTTCAATTTACAGCCAGGGTTGCCTAAAGAGAGGAAAAATAGAAGAGGCTCAATTTTACCGTGAAAAATCATCTTTATTCTGATATAAGAAACCAAAGATGATGAAGTCGTAAAAAGTCAATTTCCCAAAATCTGAGGTCAATAAAACCAATGAGTTATAAGTTATAAAACCCTTGATTCAGGACTTTTTACGAGACCATCAAAGATAAGGGAAGCTTCATTCAAAAAGGAGTGAGAACCATCTCATAAATAGTCTGGACACCTTTATGGGCCTGAAGCATTCCATTATCATCTCTTTTTAGCACCTCCTGTATAGTGCCTCCTGAGACATCATCCTGAAGAATAAGTCTGGATCTAGGGCCTGTTATCGTGGTGCCGGACATTAATTGATGTTTGACTGTCACCTCTGTTTTGGGTTTAGTTCGTCCTCCGAACGCTTTAACTGCTTTCTGTTGCAGTCTGATATCTCTGATTTGACTATCAAGGCTATCGATCTGACGCTGTTTTAAAAGTGTCTTCTCAACAATTACATCCTGCTGCTCAAATGCCTCAAGAATTATTTTTTCCGAAGCACTCATTTTTGACTTGAAGTTCTTAACTGCCTTAAAAAGCCGTTTGACCTCCTGAATATCTTCGCAAGCCTCTATTTGTGGGAGCTGTTTTTCAATACTTCTAAGTTCTATTTGGGATCGATCCTGAATATAGGCAGCACCGGCAATTCTACCACGTAATATTTTTTCCTCAGACTCAAAACTCAGCAATTCTTCTTGCAGCTCCTTGATAGAATTAGTATGTTTTTGAACTCTTTCATCCAGATCGGCAATCATCATCTCAATTATACCTTCGGTTCCAACCTCCAATTTTGATGGAGCAGACTTCTCAGTGCCTATCCTGCCTGCTTGAACCCCCCTTCTTGCATTAATAAAGGATGAGGAGATCAAACCATTGGCGTTGATACACTGCCCACCAGAAAATAGTTCAGAATCTATTATCTCCTTCTGCACAATGATGTCTCCCAAGGCTTTTATCCTTGAGTTATTAATATATTGAGCCCTGATTTTTCCCTGTACATTGATAATTTGTGCGTTGATAATACCCGCTCCAACATCAAGATCTCCTGTCAGATTAATTTGTGCCCCATCTATCGCCTGAACTGTCAGATTGGCACATTTGATCTTGAGTCCAGCCTTGACAGCTCCATTGATAACAATATTGCCACTGAAATTAAGATTACCGGTATTGAAATCAACATCTCCTTGAATATGCATTTCAGGAAAAACGGAAACTGTACCCATTATATCGAGATGGGGCTGACCATCGGCAGTGGCAAAGATCTTAAGTTTATCCTCGGAAAAACGGGTATTAGTGCCTGTACTGAAAAGAGGCTCCTCCAGTGCTAACAGATGACCTTCCTTCCCAGGACAACCCACCATAGCGATTGCAGAATCTGATACAGGTTCTTCCAGCTTTGATAACAAAGAGAGTTCTGCCTCTACTATAGTATTTGACATGATAGATGATATTGGGTTATCTGAAACATCAGCCCCTAAAATTCTGTTTTTAAAAGGAATTTTTTCTGCCAGAAGAGCATCTTTCAACACAAACGGCTTATTGCCTCTCTTTAGATGATCACTTTTTCCATCCAGTTTTACCTTAAGGGGGGTGTGATTGTTGTCAAAATAGTATTTGACATGATAATTGAATTGCAAACCTTCATTTGGCAAGGAGGATGATAACCTGTTCAAAGATGCTTCAGGAAACTCTTTTTGAATTAATTTTGATAGTTCGTATCTGAAAAAAAGATTTAGAGTATCATGTAATAATCTCCTGTCAGACTCGGCAAGTTCATTTTTTTTGTGTTTAAACGTGCTATCACCATCACTATCAACTCGTTTAAGTTTAAGATCATTATCAACGCCTTTAAGTTTAAGCACAGCGTCACTGGTATCGTAAATCGCTTTGAGTTTGAATCCACCATCACCAGTGTCATACATCTCATCCAACTTTACATTACCATCAAAGGCTAAATCTTCTATAAACAGTTTTAGATTACCAGCAACTCTTTTGAACTCCTTGAAGACAGATCCTGAATCAAAAACCCCTTCTTTGTCTGGCTCAAGATGATATGGATGACCGGAGGTAAGCATCTTGATTGTTTTTTGTTTCTCCCTGATCTTCTGTTCAAACAGCTTTTTTTTCTTCTTCAGGTTAATGATGATCTCATACATCTGCCGGTTCTGATGCTCTGTCACCTTTTTCAGACTCTCTCTTTTCTGAATCTGCCTGAACTGTTCACACCTTCTTGAAACCTGAGTCATTAGTTGTTCATCTTCAAACGGAATAGCGATACAACTGTGTATAGCCGCTCTGTTAACGGCGTTGATTAATGCATCCATTTCAGAAGAATCTGCAAACAGCATCCGTTGTGTATCAGGGGCAATGAATCGAGCATGTTCAAGCAGGTCATCACCATTCATTCTGGGGATTCTATAGGCAGATATGACAAGGGCAAATGGTAGATCAACAGAACTCTCAAGTGCAGCGATGGCAGCGTAAGACGAGTTAACCCATCTGACTTCATATCCTGACCGGATCAATAATTTCTCGATTCTTTCCCCCATGAGCCTGTCACTCTCTATAACAAGGATTTTTTCGTTTTTACTATCCTGCATTTTCCCCGCCATTCATCTTAACTACTGTGTTTCAATGCTGTCTTGCGTAAATCGTGTGCAAGTTCATTGAGTAAATCCCCATAAAAACGGTTCATATTTTTAAGATCAATTAAGCCTTCCTCCAGCATCAACTTTTTAATCCGCTCTCTTTCAGCCTCATTCTCTTTTTTCTGTCTGATTATTAGATTAGATTCGGCAACTATTCTATCATCCAGCTCATTGAGCATCTTCTCCCGTTTTTTTGCAGATTCATTTAATGTGCGGTTTAGCTCAAACAATTTTATATTCTGCTGTTTGGCAAGAGTAAATAGTCGGGTGTTCTCAAGAGCAAGTTCATGCTGCTCCAACCCCTCTTTGATAAATGCCAGAAAATCTTTATTATTCCAGGGTTTGGCAATATATTTATGGATTGCCCCCTTGTTGACAGCATCGATCATGGTATGGATATTTGTATTGCCTGTTATTAAAAAACGAATTGCATCAGGTGCAATTGAAGAAGCTTTTTCAAAAAATTCTGTACCACTTATTTCCGGCATACCCTGATCCGCAATGATCAGGGAAAATTGGGTTAGATTGTCCCTGATCTCCTTCAACCCCTCTTTCGCGTCTGATACATACATTGATTTGACCGAAATTTTACTAAGCAGCTTAGTAATAATATTGCCAACTTCAGCCTCATCGTCAACAATCAGGACTATATGGTCTTTATTCATAATTTTACAGAAATCCTCATGGAGCACTTAAATAACCGCTGACATATCTTGCCGCAAGTCCGAGTGAACGCAGGCATGCTATCTCAAATATGGGCAAAATCCTGACAAGCTCCCCTTTTGATATCAAAGGCAGTCTCCACCGAAGTGGTGGTGGCGGAAGGATCATACTTGAACTCTTTAAAAATCCTCTCGGTCAAATCAAGAGCGGCTTTGAGAATCGGCACTCCATGCTCAAACAGATCCTTTGCCCACAGAGCAAACTGTTCTGCGGTAAATAATATCAAATTTGTCAGACTGTTCAGGTTATTTGTAATAATTATATATGATTATACCATACTCCATATAACCAATAATACCCAAAATTTTTTTTCAATAAATTATATTGACAAAGAAAAACATGAGTGCTTTATCAATGCGGTCAGGCAATGTTTATAACAAAGTTATGCAGATGCCAATGATATCTTTTTTTATCTTTTTTCATCTTTATTCAAGGAGACCAAAAATGATTTCTTTTATAAACAAAAGCCTTACACTAAAAATACTTACCATTCTTATTTCCATTCTGGTTCTATCATTTGCAGGTCTCTCGTTTGTTACTGTAAAAGTTCAGACATCCTTGCTGGAAGATGTTATCGCAACTGTTGATGTCAGATTGAAAAAAACAGGCAGCCAAACAGAAAAACAGTTCTCTGCCCTTGAGGCAGATCTTACAGAATCTCTTGACAGCATGAAGCAGCAGGTGGTTTCCAATATTTCAGAATCCACTGAAAAAGCCATCACAAAAGAGGAAATAGAGTTAAAAAAAGGGATGGACGGCATACTTACCACCAATGCCAGAATAATAGCCGATCTACTCCATAAAATTGCCCAACCCCTTCTTATGGAAGAAAAATTTACAGAGGTGAAGAAATTTGCCTCCACTGTAACCGAATCTGATGAGGTTATATATGCCATTTTTCTTGATGCCGAAGGAAATCCACTTGTAGATTACGTGGATTATGTAGATGACCGTATTGATAAGTATCTTCAACAAGGACAAGGAAGCAGCGATGTTCAGATTGTCCTTGCTGAATCAATAAAAGATCCAACAGTATTAGTTCATGAAAAAGAGCTTAAATATTTTGGCATACCCAAGGGAAAAATTGTGGTCTGCGTTGCAAGAGATGCTGTTGAAAAGGAGATCAAGGCTCTTGAATCAAGGTTTGATCTTTACAAAACAAGCAATGCCGACAGCATATCAAATATTATAAATACTCAGTCATCAAATGTGCTAAGCGGTATTCAGGCTGATCTTAAATCTGTTCACGCCAACAATTCCGGTGCGATTGTTGAAACTGCCGATCTTCTTAAAAATTCCATTAAGACTGTTAATACCGATATCACCAAGATAATAGTGCTTATCGGGGCTTTGTGCAGTGTGCTGATTCTGTTTTGCACAGCACTTCTGTTTAAATTTGTAATACTTAATCCCATAAAAGAGATATCTTTGGGCCTTAAGGATACGGCCGAGGGGGAAGGAGATCTTACCAAACGACTTCAAGTCAAAAGAACTGACGAAATTGGCGTACTTGCAGGCTGGTTCAATGCCTTTATTACCAGAATGAACAATATAATTGTGGATATAAGCCAGAACGCCCAGACTGTAACCGCCGCTTCGGCTGAAGTTTTATCTGTTGCAGAGCAGATGTCAGAGGATGCTGACGATCTTTCAATGAGGGCAAATACAGTAGCCGCGGCCTCCGAGGAGATGAGCAGCAATATGAGCTCTGTGGCTGCGGCAAGCGAACAGTCATCAACAAATCTAAGTATTGTCGCCATGTCAGCAAATGAGATGAAATCCACACTAAATGAGGTTGCACAGAGCTGTTCTCGGGCCAGAATTATATCGGAAAATGCATCGGCAAGTGTTGAAAGTGCAACAAAAAAGGTAAACCTGCTTGGAGAGGCTGCAAGAGACATATCAAAAATCACTGAAGTCATTACTGAAATTGCTGCACAGACCAACCTTCTTGCCCTTAACGCCACTATTGAAGCTGCAAGAGCCGGAGAGGCAGGCAAAGGTTTTGCCGTTGTTGCAAATGAAATTAAAGCCCTGGCAACCCAGACCACAAAGGCGACCCATGATATCAGAAACAAGGTTGGTGGAATCCAGAGCTCAACAGATGACACAGTATCTGAAGTTGGCAACATTTCCCAGGTGATAAGTGAGGTAAACGATATTGTGGCAGCAATTGCCGCAGCAATTGAAGAGCAGTCATCAGCCGCAACTGAAGTTTCAGACAATATTCAGCAGGCATCACAGGGCATTGCAGAGGTCAACGAGAATGTGGCACAGACATCAGAGGTCTCTGTAGATATCGCAAAAGATATTCATGTGGTGCACAATGTAGCAGAAACCATGTCTCAAAAGAGCGGCCAGATGAATCTTAGTGCTCAGGATCTCTCTGATCTTGCCTATAAACTCAGGGATATGATCAGCGTATTCAAAGTCTCGACAGATCATCTGGATAAAAAAGAACAAGAGCAGACAAAATCATTTGATTTGATAACATGGGGTCCAAAATTTGCCACAGGTATTGATGAGATAGACAAGCAGCACAAAGAGCTTATCCGAATGATCAACGAACTGCATAAAGCCATGAAACAGAAAATTGGCATACAGCAATCAGGTGCAATACTGGATGGTCTTGCAGAATATACTGTATATCACTTTGGATATGAGGAGAAGCTCTTCAAAAAATACGATTATCCTGAATATAATGAACATAAAAAAATTCATGAAAAACTTGTGGCAACAGTAGTTGCATTTCAAAAGGATTTCAAGTCCGGCAAGGCATCTCTGTCTGTTGATCTTATGAATTTTCTGACGCAATGGCTAAAAGATCATATAATGAAATGTGACATGAAATATGCCCCGTTCTTTAAAAGCAAGGGGTTGTAATTTCTGGAAGTCTATCAGAAATGAAACCTTGATGGCCATTATGCGGCCCGCCGAATTACGAAAATTAAAGGGCATTTTCATGGTAAAAAATGAATTTTCACGCTAAAGACAAACAGATTCCCCTGGAGTTGTTAGCACCTGCTGGAAATAAGGAGATAGGTACGGCAGCAATCGACCACGGTGCAGATGCTGTGTATATTGGATCTCCCCGATTTAGTGCACGCAAAAATGCAGGGAACAGCCTAAGCGATATATCCAAACTGATAGATTATGCCCATCTTTTCAAGGCAAGAGTCTATCTTGCACTTAATACGATCCTTAATGATTCAGAAATCACAGATGCCCTGAAGATTATCAAACAGGCTTACGATGCCGGAGCTGACGGGCTTATTCTTCAAGATACAGCTCTTCTGGAAACAGACCTTCCTCCGATCCCGATAATTGCAAGTACCCAGATGCACAATACTACATTTGAAAAAGTGAAATTTCTTCAAGATGCCGGGTTTAGCAGAGTAATTCTTGCAAGGGAGTTAACTCTCCAGGAGATACAAAAAATTCATGACAACACAGATGTAGAGATTGAATGCTTTGTGCATGGTGCCTTATGCGTCTCTTACAGCGGTCAATGCTATCTAAGTCATGCTGTTTTTGGCAGAAGCGGCAACAGGGGAGTCTGTGCCCAGCCTTGTCGCCTTAAATACACCTTGAAAGATGGAAAAGGAAGGGATGTTATCTCCAATAAACATCTTTTATCGTTAAAAGATCTCTGTCTGATAGACCATATTAAAGATTTGGCACAAGCAGGTATTACCTCTTTTAAAATAGAGGGGCGTTATAAAGACATGGCTTATGTTAAGAATGTTGTTGGAGCCTATCGTCAGGCTATTGACAATTTTATCGAGACGCATGAGGGCTACAGGCGACAAAGTTCCGGAACAACTAAATTTCACTTCGTTCCTGACATTCAAAAGACCTTTAATCGCGGCTATACAAAATATTTTCTTTTGGGCACCAAAGAGGCTGAACGTCAAGCCGCAATAGATACACCAAAATCCATAGGAGCTGAAGCAGGCAAAATAAGCCATGTAGAAAAAGATTGCTTTAAAATTGAGGGCAAAGCCATCTATAACGGTGATGGAATGTGCTTTATCTCCAGGGCCGGAGAGCTAAAAGGCTTCAAGGTAGAGCAGATTAAAGATGGATGGATATTTCCTAACGATATGAATGGTTTGTCTGTGGGGCTAATACTTTTTAGAAATCACGATCATCAATTTCTAAAACTTATGGGCAAAAAAACTGCTGAACGTCGAATAGGGGTATCTATGAAATTTGACCAGACAGCCACACAGATACATCTTGCTGTCACTGATGAAGATGGCTTTATGGTCAACTCAAGAGTGCCTGTTGCCTATGAAGAGGCAAAACAACCGGAAGACGTCAGAAAGAGGATTCAATCGCAACTGACAAGCACAGGAAATAGCATTTTTGAAGTTATAAAATTCTCAATTGAAACTTCAAATCCTGGTTTTTTACCGGTCAGTCTTCTAAACAGCTTGAGGCGAAATGCCCTTGAAGAGCTTGCTATATCAAGAAAACAGGACTATGCGGCACAAAAAGACAATGCTTTACAAAAAAGCTCAATCAAGAGAGATTCAATCCCCATTTATCCTGAAAAGAATCTCAATTATCAAGCAAATGTCTTTAACAGGCATGCTAAAAAATTTTATGAGAAACATGGTGCCAAAGTGTTGGAAGAGGCATTTGAAACCGGCCTTACCTCCTCAAACAGGATACTTATGACTACCAGATACTGTATTCGCCGAGAATTAGGAGCTTGTTTGAAAACAGGGAGGAACCAGAAAACATACGAAAAGAAAACTGATAAAACAGAGAAGAGTAATTTAAAAATAAATTTTCTGAAAATCGACCCTCCGCTGACCTTGACAGATGGAAAACATAACTACAGACTCCTGTTTGATTGCGAACAATGCCAGATGCATGTTGTTTTGGAAAGTTGACTGTCAATGTGACAATACCATTAAGAACTGACTTTCAGACTAAACTTGATGAATCAGGAGTCAAAATGGTCTTGTGAGAACTTTGGTTAGAAAATGGCAACCATCGAATGAAGAATGAGAATCAGTCAGCGAGTAACAGCAGGATTTTAAATCAAAAGGGAATTTTAATTGTAAGCAGAGGTATATTTCGACGGCTGCTTTTTTGTTGCTGCTGATCATCGTAACAGGGTGCATTGCTATATGAGCTACCATGACCAACATCAGGATTGTTCCTGATACTGTATATACCATTGTGACCAAGATCAGGATTCTTCCTGATACTGTCAATAGAGTTTATGATAATAGTCTTGTTGTATTTATGAGCACTCGATATTCCACCATAAATACTGCCACCGTAAAATCCTGATCCCACAAAGCCTATCAATCCGCCCAATGCCTCATTGCCATCTTCAAAGGATTCAACTGCAGCCAGCACAAATGCACTGTTGAGCAAAAAAGCTACAACTGCATCCCTGTAACGGTTGCAGTAGGCAAATCCACCACCAGGAATCACCGAAGCAATAGCTGCAACTAAAGGATTTTTTTTGTTTTGATCCATAAAGTCAACAGTTCTTGATATCTCATTTTCAAGATTATCGGCTTTATATACATCTCTGCCCTCTGGTGTCATTTTTTTGATGTACTCAATTGCCTGTGTCAGTGCCTGTTGAGCCTCTTTGTAAGATGTATGGCTATCTTGAGCTCTTGCAAGATATATCCAGACAAGAGCATAATAAGCTCTGTCCTCTTCTGCCGGATCGTCGTTGAGCATAATAAAATTTTGAAGAACCATCTGGGCTGACGCATCCCGTTTCACGGCAAGAAATGTGGCACTCAACATGAAAAAAGCCTCTGTACCCAAGGTGTCATCATCCAAGAGATCATCGTCATTAACGGCAGTGATGTTACCAGTAGATATAAAATCTTCAGAAACGTTGTATCTACTTGATGAATATCCATTTGCATAATCAGAATTGTCAGAAAACAGCTCAGACAAATCTTTGAAAATAGTCAGAGCCTCTTCATATCTCTTTGCATGAAATAGAGCGACACCTTTTTTAAAGGTAGCCTCTTTTACCCGCTTGTCCTTTGGGAAAAAATAGATAAAACGATTGAACTCAACAATAGCGGTCTGAAAATCCTGCTGCTCAAACCTGTCTATGGCATATTGATACTGCATATCGGAATTTATCGTAATTGTGGATTCACATCTTCCGGAATCTGGCAACAAAAGAACAGACAAGAATAAAACATGCCAAAACAGGCAAACAGAAGAGGCAAAACGGATTTTTATGTGAAAGTCTTTTAAAATAGCTGAATTGCTGAGGCTTTCATTGTTCGTTGTGGCCGAGAGCAATACCCCGCTCAGGCCGTGTCGGTTATCTGGAAGAATCATGGGGATACCACCAAAAGTCATTTGCATCGAGAGGATCAAAAATCAGGACTTTTCTTTGTGAACCATCTTTTCCATTTGACACAACAGATGGAGAGAAACTTCTCTCATCCCTGCCGCACCTTATCAGACGGTCGCAAGTCATGATCCACCCCATAAAAAGACCGTGTTTTGTAAAAGCCTCCTGCCCATATTTTGAGCATGAAGGAGACATGCCGCAGCGATCGCCATCAGCAGGGGAGATCACGTCTCTGTAAAGTTGAAAAAATAGATTCGTATTCTTATTTTTTAAAGGATTCCCAACTATATCTGTCCCAGAGCCAACTGATATAATAGGTTCGGCTGATACTGATAATTGATCAATCATTAGTATCATAACAACGGTTAATAACCTAAAAATAAGATGTCTATAACTCCTGAGTAACACGAACCACCTCTTCCATACTGGTAAC
>JADGBC010000030.1 GCA_015231705.1 Desulfamplus sp.
CCCGATAGCTGCACCGCTTACCACTACTGGAGCCTCCGGACCAGCAGACCCGCCACTACCGATCGTAAGACAACTTGAAACAAGTCGTGAAATAATGGAACGAAGCCGGATAAGCCCTCCGTACTTTGAAACGCTGTAAATCACTTCAGGCACACCATGCCCTGATCCATCTTTCATGATCTTGTGCAGAAAAAGGGAGGAACAGATAGCTCCGGCTGCCGGCAGGAGAAATGCCCACCAGTAGTTACGAAAATGATGCAGGCTCTCCATCATGAAAATAAGGGCTGTGTTAAGACCAAGTGCAGCAAGTCCGCTACAGATACCAACAATAATACCCATGCATATTAACAGCAGCCTGTCGTCCATTATAAAAATGGCAAATGTTCCTGGATGTCGCCATGAGGTCATTTTTTTCATCATCGTGTTTCTCTTTTATCAATCATTATTTCCATCTCTTTTATCCTGCCAAGGAGTGAGTCGGTATCAGGTTTCTGCCTGACAAATGACATAAAGTCTCTATCCCTGAGGCAAAAAGAGAGCCTGGAGAGCAGATTAAGATGGTGTTCCACTGTAGGGCTCAAAATAAGAAAGAGAACAGATACAGGCTTGTCATCAATAGCTTCAAAATCAACGTTTTTCTCAAGAAAACAGGTAACAATAATCGGTTCCGTCACACCTTGATTAAGTGGATTTCTTGGATGCGGTATGGCTACCCCCTGCCCTATACCGGTTGAGGCAAGTTTCTCTCTTTCCATAAGCTGATAATGAATTTCAGCGATATTTTGCCCTGGAAAATCAGGAATGAGGCCCACCACGGCCTTGATGACCTCATCTTTGCTGCCTCCTTTTACACCGTGAAATACACCACCTTTTTTTAAAGCATGCGACAGAGGCTGGCAGGTCAAATGATTTTCATTCTGATTCTCTTGCTCATCTTCAGGATTCATAGGGGTTTTTCTTTGCTTTTCAGCCCATCTGTTAAGCTCTGATTCATTGTAGATACCCATTTTCCCCTGTTTATTCACAGGGATTTTTCCCTGCCTGATCCAACGATCCAATGTATCTAAATGCAGCCCAAGATCATTGGCAATTTCAGTTAATGAACGTCTCATTAGTTAGCCTCCGGCCATCTTCATTTATTTGTCTTATACATACCTTCAAAATCGCGGGCAATAACATCTCTGTCATACACAATTTCAACCCGGCGGTTTCTTGCCCTGCCATCTTCAGTATCATTAGTTGTAACAGGTGCAAACTCAGCATACCCTTCGGCAGAAATATACTTTGGATTGACGCCGTTCTCTACAAGCAGACGTGTCACAGCACTTGCTCTGGCTGACGAAAGTTCCCAGTTGGATGGATATATTTTGGAATTAATTTCAACATTATCAGTATGCCCCTTAACCTTGACATGATAGGCAAGTCTTGCAAGTACAGAGGCAATTTTTCTAAGGATATCTATCCCCATTTCAGATAGCTGTGCCCCCCCCTGATCAAACAGCAGCATGTCAGTCATGGTGATCACAGCTCCAGAATCTCCCTGGGAAGCTGTTACAAGTCCGCCAAGCTTGTTGAACATTACAAGCTCTCGGATCTCACTTACAACCTCTTCAAGATCCTTTTGTATCAGCCCACCCATTTCATCAACTTTCTGCTGTTCAGCAGGGGTTTCTGACGGAACAGCATGCATGGTTAAACCCTCCCTGTTTCCAGCTTCAGGAACCGTTGCAATACCCAGAGCACTTCTCATGGACTCAACAAGCTCTTTAAATGTCTCTTGCTGGGTTGTGCTCATGGCAAACATCAATACAAAAAAGCACATCAGAAGGGTAACAAGATCTGAAAACGTTGCCATCCATTCAGGAGCACCTCCTGGACACTCCTGCTCTTCAGCCGGAGGAGTTGGCATTACCGGTGCTTCTGCTTCTGATAGATTATCTTCAGCCATATTAACTAACCTTCCTTGGGTGTATAATTAGGGCCAAGATAGACACTAAGCTTATCTTCCATCAACCTGGGATGTTCTCCCTCCCTGATTGAAAGAACTCCTTCATAAATTATGTTCATATTAGCAATCTCTTCATCAGCACGAATTTTAAGTTTGTTTGCCATGGGTATGAAGAAGAGGTTTGCAAGAACAGCACCATAAAAGGTAGTTATCATTGCCACAGCCATTGAGGGGCCTATACTTGCAGGGTCATCAAGATTTGCAAGCATCTGAACAAGCCCGATCAGTGTTCCTACCATTCCGAATGCAGGAGCAAACCCGCCAAGGCTTGAATACATTGCAGCACCTCCTTTTAACTGATCTTTTATCGTAGTCATTTTACTTTGCATAATCGCTGCAATATCTGAAGTTTTGACCCCATCTACGGTCATCTGCAAGGCTTTTGCCAGATAGGGATCTGTAGCGTTCTTGATATCAGATTCAATTGATAGAAGGCCACCTTTTCTTGCCTTATTTGATATCTCGACAAGATTACTGACAATACCTTCTGGTTTTTCAATTTTAAATATAAAGAGCCTCATGGTCACCTTGATAAGGCTTAGAACATCCTTAAGCGGATAGCCGACAAAGAGGCAGGCAAAAGTCCCCCCGAAAACAATAACAACAGAAGGTGTATCCCAAAAAAGCATAAGGCTGCTGCCAAGAAGAATAGTTCCTGCAATAAATCCAAGTCCTGACACCATACCAATAATTGTCGCAAGATCCATAATTTTACTCCACTTTTACAAATCTATTTTTATAAACACTGTTTCATCAACTGGATATTCTTTTGTGTACTTTTCCAGCATGCTTATCAAATCCTGAGTCATTACTGTGCCAGGCGAAAAGAGTTTTGTTCCTGTTTTTGTAAAAAGTCCGTTCCCCATAACCATGCCGGGCTTTAGCTGATAAACAGGGATCTCTTTTAGCCTGACAGGATTGTTGCTTATCTGAGGACTTAAAACATTGACAACATATTTTTCAAGAAAGTTTACAATAGAAGGATCTAAACGTGAGCCAGAATACTCTTCAATAAGCTCAAGAATCCTGTCAACAGAAGCATGGGGCTGATCGATCCATATCTGATCCAGCACATCTGCACCGGCAAGCACCTTTGAAGACAAGGGAATATACCTTTTTTTTAACCCCTGAGGCAAGCCAGTTCCATCAGAATTTTCATGAAGATGTCGGATAATAGCGGCAACTTTTTCAAAACCTGGGCACTGTTCTAAGTATGCCGCTCCATTTGTTGGATGAAGCATCATCATATTCTTTTCATATTCTGACCATTGGGATGGCTCTTTGTTCATTATAGAGGAGGGTATGAGCATAGTGCCCACCTCATGGAACATGGCAGCTTTTCTTAAAATTTTAATAGCATTAGGCTCAAAGCCTATTTTATCCGCTACAAACTCGGAAATCTCTGCTACTCTTTTGGAATGTCCCTTTTTTGACTCACTCCTTGACTCGATCATGCTGCATAAAAAAGCATTGATTCCCTTTATATTTTCATACAGTTTTAAGTTGGATGAGTGAAGTTTTTTTTTCAGGATATGCCTCTCATTGCTCATGATGTTGATCTGTTTAAGAGAGTTGTAAGCAAGCTCTTTTTCCCTTGAAAACTCTTCTCTTGTATCAAGAATGATATGTTTGAGTTTATCAATATGGTCGAGTGCACGATCAAGAGTTGCTTTGTGCCATGAGACTCTCTGGTTCAAATCCCTCTGGTTTGTGTGGAGTCTTATTCTAAAATCAAGCTCTTGAAGGCAGAAGGGTGAAACCATTACATCACATCCGTTTTCAAGACATCTAACCTTAACTTCCATACCTGGATCAGCATCAAATAAAAATATGATCTGACCCTTGTGTGCAATATTCAATATATGCAGGTGATCAGGCAGATAATTTGGCATTATAAGAGGTACATATGACTTTTCAGTTCTTGTATTTTGTAATTGGCTATCAACAAACTCGTGGAGTTCAATTACAGTTTCTGTATTGTCTATGGTTTTAATGTTTTCCCTATTTTCAGAGCAAGCCAGATTCACTTCAAGTTGAGGATCAGGACTCTCCTCAAGTTGAGGATCAAGAGCATCTTCAAGCTGAGAATCAGAACTCTCTTCAAGCCGAGCATCGAGATTCTCTTCAAGCTGAGTCTCTACGGCCACTGTCACACCTGATTCTCCCCCCCCTCCTGTACAGTCAATAATGATAATATCAGGATGTATGGAGTCCACCGTTTTCTCAAGAAGATCGGGTTCACTGCATAATTTAATCAAATAGCTCTCTTTTTTCTGTAGATGCTCTAAAACACAAGAATCATTAAATGCACAGCAACAGACTATTTTGGTTATTTCTCTATCTTTATTCTTATTCATAATTCTGACCGATCATATTGTTTCAGGCATTGAGTCAGGATCTATCTTATTTCTACTCAGAGTAGTTACCAAACCACCAATCATCCCATTTTGAATCCATTATATTCTGTGCAAGCTCTTTACCGGTATCAGTTTTTAGCCTCTCCATAATAAAAGGTAACCATTTGGCAGGTGATTTTGCACCTGTATCATGGCATTTTTTCAACTCAAGAATAAAAGATAGCTGATCAGCATCCCTTGCAAGCATCGATTCTCGAGTCTTGGCCGCATTGAACTCCTGAAGAATCAAAACCAACTCGTTGCCAAATGGAAGTCCGTCAGCCATGTCATTGGCAGCCTTTGCTTCAAGGGCAGTAACATATTTTTTCTGGACATAGTTCATGTCTCCAGTTCTGGCCTCAGGAAGATCATGAATCAGTGCCATGGTGATCAGCTTTTCAGTATCAATACCTGGCTCCATTCGAGATATTACAAAACATATCATGGCTGTCATAAAAGAGTGCTCTGCAACGCTCTCTTTTCCAGAACCAAGAAAAGCGTAACCAGAACGATTCAACTCTTTTAACATATTGGTTTCAAAGAGAAAATCTATTATTTTTTTCATTATTTGCCGTAATTAGTTTCATTGTTTGTGTAAAAATACATTCCAAGTTATTATTTATGTGAAAGTCTTTTAAAATAGCTGAATTATTGAGACTTTCATTCTTCGTTGTGCCTGTCAGGGCATGGCCGTTATTTTGAGAGGCTGAAAATCAGCCATACTCGTTTAATTGTTCTCCCATGTCACCTTCAGAACTTCCTGATAGGTGGTCTCTCCACCAAGCATCTTTCTTATTGCTCTGTCCCGCAAGGATACAAATCCCTCTTTTTCCGATATTTTTCTCAATTCTGAAATATTAACATCAGAAGATGTTATTTTTTTTAATTTTTCTGAATAGGGCAACACCTCAAAAATAGCTTTTCTTCCCTTATAGCCTGTGTACCTGCACTGAACACAACCTTTTCCACGCCTCAGAGTAACATTGCCACTGTTGGTCATATAGCCACCATGGAGCATAACCTTGTCATAACTAAGATTAAAACCCATGGCATTTATTTCATGGATATCAATATCAAAATTCTCCCCGCAAAATGGACAGATGGTTCTTACAAGTCTTTGGGCAATAATACCGGTAAGAGAGGAGTGCACCAGAAACGGTGGTATTCCAAGATCAAGAAGACGCGTAATAGAAGAGACAGCATCGTTTGTGTGTAAAGTTGAAAGTACAAGATGGCCTGTAAGTGCAGCTTGAATTGCACTCTGTGCGGTCTGGAGATCTCTTATCTCTCCTACCATTATTATATCAGGATCCTGACGGAGAATACTTCTCAATATAGTGTCGAAAGTAACATCTATGGCCGGCTGAACCGCAATCTGATTGAAATCTTCATGAATCATCTCAATGGGCTCTTCTATTGTAGTAATATTAATCTCGGGAGATGACAGAAGCCTCAAGGTAGAATAGAGCGTTGTTGACTTACCGCTTCCTGTTGGACCTGTAACCAGAATAATTCCGTGGGGCATCTTTATAAGTTTTTTATACTTATTGTAATCATCATCTTCAAATCCAAGCTCCTCAAGATTCTGGAAAAGTACCGCCGGATCCATAATCCTCATTACCACTTTTTCGCCAAAAGCCACCGGAATACTTGAAACGCGGATCTCCACCTCAACACCATCTTTTTCTGTTTTGATGCGACCGTCCTGTGGTCTTCGTTTTTCCGCCATATTAAGGCCGGACAAAGTTTTGATTCTACTTATAACAGCATTGTGAACCTTTTTGGGAAGTTTATAAACAGTATGAAGAACCCCGTCAATTCTCATTCGGACAATAGATGTCTCCCGCTTTGGTTCAATATGGATATCACTTGCACGCTGTTCAAAAGAGTAGGAAAAGAGGTGATTTACAGCATTTACAATATGCTGATCAGTTGAGGGGACTTCATCAGATGAAGTCAGACGAACATACTGCTCAAGGTTGCCAAGCTCCACTCCGGAAGTGGAAAAATGATCTTCAGCAGCACTGATTGAGTGTTTAAAACCAAAGCACTCTGAAATCATCTTTTTTATATCAGATTTTGAACTGACTACAGGCAGAACCTTCAGGTTGGTGACCCGTTCAACATCGGCAATAGCCTCATGGTTAAAAGGGTCAATAGTTGCAACAACCAGACGCCCGTCATTCATCTCTAAAGGAAGAAGCAGATGTTTCATTGCAAAGGATCTTGGGATAGTTCTGGTGACCAGGTTCAGGTCAAGTTTAAGAGGATCTATTTTTTTATAAGGAACGTCAAGGGCAGAAGCTATTGTTTCATACATAGTATCTTCCTCAACAGGCAGCTCAGGGTTGTCAATTTTTCTTACTTTAAGCAAGAGCAGAACATCGATAAAGGTGATGGGTGTATCCACGATATTGACACCACCGGAACTCTCTCTTTTCCTCTCTCTTTCAGCAAGAATCCGCTCTTTTGTAATATTTTCCTTCTGCAATGCATTTCTTGCTTGGGCAGCAGAGATAACTCCGGCATTTACAAGTATTGAACAGATTTTTTTTGATGAAACCATAATTTACCGTGAAAACACATATTAATTTGTATGGTCGGATGGGCTGAATTCCGACCATGAGCGTGTACCATGAAGAGACTGTTTAAAACATTCAGGGAGTATATGAACAGGAACTCGATGTTATATTTTGGAATTACACCAGAATAGACAATTGTGCAAGGGTAAGGTGCCCAGAATAAGAGTTGTGTCACAAAAAATTAAAAACCGAAACCACTATGTATGGTATCGGTTTTAACAACTTCATAAACTTGTAATAATCTGCAAAATAAAAATAATATACTTAAGCACAAAACAACAGGCTGCTGTAATCTATGAATCACCCGTGTTTTTTTAGGATAATACAGGGCATCCTACAGAAAATAAAACATGATTCAAACTATATTGTTGAAGCCATATAATTAACACCATTTATGAAAATCTGAATACCTGGTGTCACGCTTCTGTTTTCTGACGCTTCATTGAGTAGAATCGATTCATTAGAATCTGATTTATGAAGCACTCTTTTGATCTTTTCCCTTTTTATTGTCCAGTCAGGATGGTTGGTATAATGGTTATATGCTTCTGGATGAGGCATTAGCCCAAAAATATGACCAGATGAATCACATATCCCTGCTATATCATATACCGAACCATTAGGATTCATTGGAAACCGCTGCATGGCCGGCTCAATCTCTGAATTTATATTAACCATATCTGCATTTGCCTTGGCATTTATAACCGATTTTTTGTTCTTGAAAGTTGCATAACGTAAAACCACCTGATTATTTGCAATAAGTTTTTCTACGACAGAAGGATCTGCCACAAACTTGCCCTGTGCATGACGAACCGGAAGCTCAAGTTTGTAAGGCTTTTGAGAATATGATGTTTGAGTAACCATCTCTTGCATGACCAAACCTTTTGTAAACACACAAGGACTGTCAGGATTGACAATCATATCTACCCACTGATTCCTAAAATTACCGCAGTCATTCCATGTAAGAGCAACTGATCGAGTCGTATAATCTCTGTCAATCCCTGGCAGAAGCCCCAAATTGACAAGAGTCTGAAACCCGTTGCAGATACCTATCACAAGTTTACCCTGATTGACAAAAGAGATAATTTTTTCGCCAATGTGATTTTTAAGCTTCAAAGACTGGATCACACCCGCACCATGATCATCTCCCCAACTGAAGCCCCCACCAAACGCAAGAATATGAAAGTCATTTAGATCAACTTTACCGCTGATAAGGCTGTTAATATGGACGCGGTCTGCCTTGGCCCCTGCGAGTTCAAACGCGTATGCGGTTTCCATATCGCAGTTGAGACCAAATCCGGTTAGCACCAATGCTTTTACTCTTTTATCACCACAAGTATCATTGCCGCGTTGTATCCTCCTGCTCTTATCACAGGTATTAATATCATGCTGTTTCATATCAGACCTCCCATAGGGGATTTCCATGACGATTCAAGACTTTCAATAGAAATATCCGCAATTATCCTGCTGTTTTTATACTGCCCGGTACTTCTGCTATCTTGACAATGACCAATTGTATCCTGACAATGACTACTGGTATCATGCCCATGATGCCATGCATCCTGCTCGTTATAAACGCCTTTAATTACAAGATTGCAATGATCCTCAGTAACGCTGCCTATACATCTACAGGCCATGGCACTGAACAGTTTTTCAAACAAGGTTTTATTTTCAGGGGCAATAGTTACGATAAACCGCCCAGCAGATTCAGAAAAAAGAAGCACTCTGTTTTTGATTTCGCCACTATTTTTATCTGGACTGGCACCTTCGGCATTACCTGGAGTGGCACAGTCAGATTTAACAAAACCGTACGGCACTTTTGACAGATCAACCTCAATGCCCAGACCGCACGAGATTGCACTTAATGCAAGATGTGTGGCAAGTCCGCCTCTTCCAATTGCATGGGCAGAAGCAACGATACCTGAAGCGATAGCCTTTTCAAGAGCTCTATAGATAACCTTAAACCGGTCAAAACAAACTTGAGGTACATTCAGGCCAGTTTTTCCTAAAAGTTCATAATACTCAGAAGCCCCAAGCTCATCAGAAGTAGTGCCAAGCACATAGATAAGATCTCCAGGCAATTTAGGATCAAGAGTTACACATTTTGTTGAATCTTCAACCACACCTGCCACAGAAAACTGAACAGTCGCAAGAGCAGAGACTTTTATGGATTCGCCATATTTCCCCTGAAGATAGCCATCTACATACATGCTGTCTTTACCGGATAGAAGAGGAATACCATAAGCAAAACAGGAGTCCTTCAATGCTCGACACGCCCTCACAAGTTGGGCTGCCTTGAATTTTCCATCAGGATTTTTAGCAGGATGGTACTGAATATCGGGCCAGCAGAAGTTATCCACTCCGCCGATATGGGAAAGAGAGCCACCAACTGCAATAATTCTTCGGACTGCCTCATCAATAGTGCAGGTCATCATATGAAAAGCATCTATTTTTGAGTACCAGGGCAAAATAGCCTGAGAAAATGCAAGCCCTTTTACAGAGTCAAGAACAGGCCTGATAACAGAAGCGTCTGACGGGATATCTCTGTTAATACCAACTAATGGCTTTATTACGCTTGTGCCCTGCACTTCGTGGTCATACTGCCTTGTTATCCACTCCTTGGAGCAGATATTGGGTCTTGAAAGCATGTCGCAGATAAGGGAGTTATAGTCATGTGGCTCTTTGAGTACCGGTTCTGTAAGTCCTCGCTGAGCTGGTGCAATCCATACCGCATCAAATTCCCACTTTGGAAATCCTTTATCAAGAAGATCCATATCTACCCAGGCACAGGTTCTGTCATGGTATTTTATATGAAGTTTTCCGGTATCTGTATATTTACCAATTACAGTACTCTCTACCTCATGCTCTTTTGAAAGCTCCAGAAACCTCTCTATTTTTTCAGGTTTTACAGCAATGGTCATGCGTTCCTGGGATTCAGATACCCATATCTCCCACATATCAAGACCCTCATATTTCAGAGGAACTCTATCAAGCCACACCTCGCAGCCGTTGCTTATCATGGCAGATTCTCCAACAGATGAAGACAATCCACCACCACCATTATCTGTGATAAAATCAAAAAGCCCCTCATCGCGGGCAATAAGCAGAAAATCATGCATCTTTTTCTGGGTATAGGGATCACCTATCTGAACATGACCTGCCGGTGTGTTTTCCGAAAGAACTTCTGACGATGCCGTGACTCCATGAATGCCATCTTTTCCAACTCTGCCGCCACTCATTACAATAAGATCACCTGGCTCTGTCTTTTTTTCATGACTTGGCCTTTGGCCGATCTTTTTGGGCATAATGCCAAGTGCTGTGACAAAAACAAGGCTTTTTCCCATGTAGCCTTCATCAAAGAGCGTCTGACCAAATGTGGTTGGCACACCGCTTTTGTTTCCCCCATCTTTTACCCCCTCAACCACTCCGTCTAAAAGTCGTCTGGGATGAAGAGTAGCTTTTAATGGCCCATGATAATCAATTGGTCCTACACAAAAACCATAGCTTCCCATTATCAGCTTGGAACCAAGACCTGTTCCCATCGGATCTCGGTAAACTCCCACAATTCCGGTAATAGCTCCGCCGTAAGCCTCCATATTTGAAGGAGAGTTGTGGGTCTCGCCGGTAATGACGTAGTTGTGGTCACTGTCAAAAGAGCCCACGCCAGCATTGTCCCAGAGAACTGAGACCACCCAATCCTTTTCCTCTTTGAGTTTGAGGGTCGGCTCCTGGATATAGGTTTTAAACAGGTTGTCTTCTATAACATTTTCACCGGTTGAAGGGTCATGGTATCTAAAAATTCCCCGAAAAGTGTTGTGATTACAATGGTCGCTTCTGGACTGGGAAATATATTCAATCTCCACATCAGTTGGGCCTTCAACCAGAGATGTAGTGCCAGCGACACTTTGCTCTACCGCAGACTTTCTGGACGATCTGACACTCTCATCAAGAAAATATTCCCTGATAACAGGAATATCTCTGGCATTGAGGGCAAGATTTCGTTCATGGCTTACCTTCTCAAGTGCCTCATCAGATTCAATATTGATAATTTGAAATGACGGTTCGTGGTCAAGATCCACTTTGGGTATTGCAAGCACCTTATGTTGTTCGGTTTTCCACTCATCTTTTGAAAAGATTTTCCACTGCTGGATTATGGGATTTGCAAGAAGTTCACCAGCAATCTTTTCAACATCTCCACGGGTCAGAGCCGCCCCTTTTATGCAGTAACGCTTTGAGGTATAAACCCCCTCATTTTCTGCGAAATCTCTCTTCAGCAAATCATGTATGGCTTCCATTGCGGTACTTGCAGCATTGTCTCTGACGCCAGGCCTGAATCCAACCCAGATGCACCAGTCAAAATAAATATTTAGTGGAGCATGAGAGGCTGTATCAAGAGCACGAGAGGCTGTATCAGCAGGAAAAGATGCGGGACTGGTAGATGGGGGCAAAACAAGAGAGGATATCTGTATCACCGGATTTGTGAAAATCTGGTTTTTTACCAGTTCAAGTTCTGCTTCTGAAAGGTCAGCATCAATGGTTATAAGGTTCACGGTACGTCCATCCTGAATATCAATATTGAAATATTCAAGAGCCTTTTTCTTCAACCCATTGGCTTCTGCGTCAAGAAGTTCAGGTTTAAGGGCGATTTCAATACAGGAGATCATCTTATTCACCATTTTATCCGCCATTGAAAATTCTCACAATATCATTATAAAAAACAAAGACCATAAGAGCGACCAGCAATGCGATTCCGACCTGATTTGCCTTTTCACGAATTTTATCACTGATTGTTCTACCGGTAAGGGCTTCGATACCAAAGAAAAAAAGATGCCCCCCATCAAGCACGGGCACGGGAAACAGATTTATTATACCAAGGTTGATACTGAGCATCGCAATAAAAAAAGCAAGATTAATTACTCCAGCCTCTGCCTGTTGACCTGCCATCTGGGCAATCATAATAGGACCACCAAGAGTATCTGTAGGGACAGTTCCTTGAAAAATCTTGACCACAGACAAAATAGTAAGAGATGAGATTTTCCAGGTCTGTTTTACACCCTCTCCCAAGGCCTGAAAGGGATTTAAAGGTATATGCTCAATCTCTCCGGCTTTGGCAGATATGCCGATCATGTATCGTTTCTCATCCTCTTCAAAGAGATTCTTAACGATCTTGCTCTCTGGAGTTATTGTTAATTTAAAAACAGATCCATTTCGGGAGATCTCAATTTCAAGGGGTTCTCCAGTACCATTACCGATTATATCAACCATATCATCCCAGGACTTAACATCTTTTCCCTGCACTGACTGAATGATGTCATCAGGCAGAATACCTGCTACATGGGCTGGTGTATTTTCTCCGACACTCCCCACTACAGGTTTGACAATATATAGTCCTGAAAATTGTGCAATAGTATAAAAAATGAGAAAGGCAAGAAAAAAATTGAACAGAGGGCCTGCGGCAACAATCATAGCCTTCTGGAAAAGCTTCTTATGGCTGAAAGAGAGCTCAATCTCTTTGGGTAAAATGGTTTGACTCGGCTCCTCTCCTACCATTTTTACATACCCTCCCAAGGGTATCATGGAAATACAGTACTCTGTCATCCCTACCTTTCGTTTGTAAATTTTAGGACCGAATCCTAAAGAAAAGGTCTCAACTCCCACACCAAAAAAACGGGCTACCAGAAAATGACCGAGTTCATGAAAAAAGACAAGAATCCCAAGAACAACAACAAATGCAAACAACGAATGTCCCATACTATTCCTTATGTATCAGTACCGTAGAGGACAAAGAGACCTGCCCTCCTAAAAATTCCATATTTACCATGAAAATGAGATCCAATTTTCATGGTTCGAGGTATCCCAAAAAGGATATGCCTGTCTAATCTGACATATAAATCCTGGCCTTCAGTGCCTGGTCAGAGTGCAGAGGCTTTGCCCTCTGTACGACTCATGTTACTCAATAACCGGCACGGCCGGAGCGAAGTATTCGCTCATGGCCACAACTAACAATGAAAGTCACATAAGCACAGCTATTTAAAGAGACTTTCACATAAAAATCAAAAAAATATTACCTAAAAGATTGAATCAAACCCAGTGCAGTTTCTCTTGCCCATATGTCGGACTTTATTACGTCATCAAGAGTGTAGGCTTGGGACTTGAGACGATCCCCATTACCAGTTTTATTATACCTGAAATCCATTATCTCCTCATTGGCAACAGAGCAGCACACAATATTTTTATTGATGTTCCTATGCATTGCCATAGTTTTTTCAATTATGCTGA
The DNA here is from genome assembly GCA_015231705.1 of Desulfamplus sp. Taxonomy (GTDB): domain Bacteria; phylum Desulfobacterota; class Desulfobacteria; order Desulfobacterales; family Desulfobacteraceae; genus Desulfamplus. Next base: position 13,263 of record JADGBC010000030.1, read on the forward strand.
ATATTTCTGGAAACTTAATCTGATGATTTAAAAATGCGTTCACAGCAACTTCATTGGCTGCGTTCATGACAGCAGGAAGGGTTCCTCCCTCCGTACAGGCTTGAACGGCAAAATCCAGAGATGGGAATCTATCTCTGTCAGGCGGTTCAAAATAGAGGCTGCCCAATGCACAAAAATCAGGGAATTCAAGTTCCAGATCCAGACGTTCAGGCCATGATAGGGCATAGGATATGGCGGACTTCATATCAGGCAGGCCCATCTGTGCCATAACTGCCCCATCACTGAATCCTACCATTGAATGGACAATACTCTGTGGATGTACAAGCACCTCAATGTCATAAACCGATACATTAAACAGCTGCACCGCTTCAACAATCTCCAAAGCCTTGTTCATAAGAGTAGCGGAGTCTATTGTTATTTTATTTCCCATGCTCCAGGTGGGGTGATTGAGAGCATCTTCAGGTTTGATATCTTTAAAATTTTCTAATGGCGTACCTCTGAAGGGGCCGCCTGACGCAGTCAGGAATATTTTTTTTAAATTTTTAAAACTGTGACCCTCAAGACATTGGAAAATTGCACTGTGTTCACTGTCAACAGGATAGATAGTTACCCCTTTTTCGGCTGCCCGTGACATAACAAGCTCACCTGCCATAACAAGAGTCTCTTTATTGGCAAGGGCAATATGTTTGCCGGCATCTATAGCAGCAAGTGCCGGCATAAGTCCTGCGGCACCAACCATAGCAAGCAATACAGTATCCACATTTTCATAGGAGGCTGCCAGAGTATATCCGCTATCTCCCCAGTAAATTTTGACATCACGCCACTCTTTATCATATCTATAACCTTTTAATTCCATATCATGCTTGTCACGATTGAATTGATCATAGAAGGATAAATATTGTCTGTTATCGGCAGAAAGATCATGCTGACGACTTATGGATGAGCAACAGGAAGATAAATCGCTGCAAGACAGATCATGGGAGGATAAAATTTTTTTTAGCTCATAAGCTCTTTCACTATTCAAAACAACCGCAATTTCAGGTTTAAAAATTTGTATCTGCCTCGCAAGAAGTCTAACATTATTCGCAGCAGCAAGAACAGTTACATCAAAGCGGTCAGGATGCATAGCAGCAATCTGAAGTGCATTTCTGCCAATTGAACCTGTTGAACCCAATACTGAAAGTCTTCTTTTTTTTTCTGAGGAATACAGGCAGTTGCTCTCTTTAACAAAACAAGTTTGTACGGTACGGGGATTTATAATGTTGTTCATAAAATAAAAACCCTGAAAAGATAGGCAACAGGTGCTGCAAAAATAAGTCCATCGATTCTATCCAGAATCCCCCCATGCCCTGGCAGTATGTTGCCGGAATCCTTGATGCCAGCTGCTCGCTTCAATGCAGATTCAAAAAGATCTCCAAGCTGCCCGGAAGCAGCTGTCGCAATGGAAAAAACAATGGCCATTGAAAAGTTTATCTGATCAATAAAAACAAATGCATATATAAGGCCAAAAAAAGCCGCTATCCCAAGTCCACCAAGAGCACCCTCGACAGTCTTTTTAGGGCTTACATGTTTTGCAAGGGCACGTCTGCCAAAATTTGAACCTACAAAATATGCTCCAGTATCACTGACCCCTATGATGATCCATAACCATAGAACCCAGTGTGACCCATTCTCACCATTTCGAAGCAAAACCAGAAATGACAGAAAAAGAGGGATATAAAATACGCCCTGTATCTCGGCTGCCACAAAATCAAGAATAGATGAGTCAGATCTAAATTTAAGTACGGCAAATAGTGACATCACAATAACATTGCAGGCAAGAGATAACAGAACCATTGAACAAGAACCGCTATGAGAGGCAGCGATAATGGTAGCAGTCATTATATAGGCGATTACCTGCAGTGATAGCGGAACTGGAGCTCGAACACATTTATCTTTTAATGGAACGGTTTTTTGTAATGAAATATTGTTCTGAATGCATTGCTCTTTTAATGAAACAGATTCGTTACAATGATTTGCATCTGACAGCCCTGTATTAGGAAGTTTTTTTGCAAAGAGATCAGTTGAGAGTGCAGATATAATTTTGAAATATTCAGCCATACCTGCAAGGGAAAGAAACAATACAAGAAACGTAAATGCAAGAGGGGAACCCTTAAGTACAATAAGGAGTAAAACAGGGATTAAAACTACTGCTGTGATCCATCGTTTGAAGAGCATACAACCTTTCCAAATCTGCGATTCCGACTCTGGTAATCTTTTACCATTTCAAGAAATTCCTGCTCGGTAAAGTCAGGCCACAGAGTTCCAGTAAAAAAAAATTCGGCATAGCCGGATTGCCACAGGAGAAAATTGCTAAGTCGCATCTCTCCGCTAGTTCTTATAACCATATCAGGATCAGGCAATTTTCTGGTGTATAAGTGCTGCGAGATAACCTCTTCTGTGATTTTAGCAGAGGAAAGTTTGCCTTTTTTGACCTTTGAAGCTATTTTACGAACAGCATGGACAATCTCTTCTCTACCACCATAACTAAGTGCAAGATTAAGACACATTTTTCTATTTCGTGAAGTATGTGCTATGGCACCATCAAGAACAACTCTGACATCTTCAGGTAGCTTCTGTTTCTGCCCTATTATCTCCAGTCGGATGCCTTTTTTGTGAAGAGAATCCAGTTCAAGCACAATGAATTTTTTAAGCAGTGCCATCAAGGCAGCCACTTCTGCCTTTGGTCTTGCCCAGTTTTCAGTTGAAAAGGCATAAAGCGTTAGAACTTCAATTCCAATCTCTCTACATATGGTCACAATGACACGAACAGCTTCAGAACCTTTTTCATGTCCAACCACCCGATTCATCAACCTTTTTTTTGCCCATCGCCCATTGCCATCCATTATAATTGCCACATGTCTGGGTAGTAAAGAGGGGTCAATACCGTATTTACAACATTGATCAGATTGTTCAGACTCAATATCATGCGGTTGAGACTTACCGGATTTATCGATATCACTGTCAAAAGAGTTATCAGACTTCAAGGATCTCTTTCTCTTTGGTTGAATATATCTTGTCAATTCTGGCAATATATTGATCGGTCATTTCCTGAATCTGCTTCTGTCCCTTGAAATTTTCATCTTCTGAGATATCTCCATCTTTTTGAAGGGACTTCAAGGTGTCATTTGCATCTCTTCGGATATTTCTAACTGCAATCTTTGAATCCTCACAGGTCTGATGGGCACTCTTTGCAATCTCTTTTCTTCTCTCTTCAGTAAGCGGTGGAATAGAAATTCTGACAATCTTTCCATCACTGGATGGTGTCAATCCAAGGTTTGCTTTTAAAATACCTTTTTCAACCTCTTTAATGGCACTTACATCCCAGGGTTGAACTGTTATAAGTCTGCTTTCAGGTATTGCAATGGATGCCATCTGATTAAGGGGAGTCAAGGTACCATAATAATCAACTTTTACACCATCAAGAATTGAAACGGAAGCTCTTCCGGTACGAACACGAATCATCTCCTTTTCAAGATTTACGACAGATTTTTCCATTCTGTCCTTAGCTTCCTGGAAAACTTCCTTTATCATAAAATAAACTCCTGTATTTATAATAGATATCTATCTTGCTAAACCGGTATAGTCATTTTTTTTACCATCCCTAATAATAAAAAGCAAAATATCTTTTCACGGTAAAATAAACACGAATATAAGGAGGCAAACTTTAGCTATTGTATATTCTGGTTCCGATATCTCTACCGCTCACAGCAGCCAAGATATTTCCCTTTTGATGCAGATCAAATACCTGCAAGGGCAGGTTGTTATCCATGGCAAGTGAGATGGCAGTCATATCCATTACATGGAGTTGCTGTTCAAGAACCTTCATGTATGCAATTTTTTTTATAAAAACAGCATCACTGTGGATAACAGGATCTTTGTCATAGACTCCATCCACCTTGGTGGCCTTGAACAGAATTTGTGCGTTCATCTCTTTGGCTCTTAGAACTGCGGCAGTATCTGTGGTAAAATAAGGGTTTCCCGTACCAGCGGCAAAAATCACCACCCTGCCCTTTTCAAGATGCCTTATAGCACGCCTCCGGATAAAGGGTTCTGCCACCTTGTTCATGCCGATGGCAGATTGAACCCTTGTGGGAACATTATGTTTTTCAAGGGCATCAGACAGGGCAAGGGAGTTAATAACAGTTGCCAACATTCCCATATGATCTGCAGAAGCTCTATCTATTCCCGCTGAACTGCCTGCCACTCCCCTGAATATATTGCCACCGCCCACAACCATGGAGACCTGTACCCCAAGAGCATGCACCTGAGCGATCTCGTCTGCAACATAGTTGATCATCTCCGGCTCTATTCCAAATTTTTGATCTCCCATTAGTGCTTCACCACTAATTTTTATAAGCACTCGTTCAAATTCGGGTCTGCTCTCAACAGGTCTTATTTCCACGATATTACTCTCCTACCTGGAACCGTACAAATCTTTTTACAGTGATATTCTCACCGATTATTCCAATAGTCTCGGTAGCCATTTCAGCAACCGTCTTTTTGGGATCCTTAATATAAGGCTGGCTCATAAGACAGGAATCTTTATAGAATTTTTGAACTTGACCCTCAACAATTTTATCTATGATGCCTGCGGGTTTTCCCTGTTCAAGGCACTGTGCCCTGTAGATTTCCCTCTCTCTGTTCACCAAAGACTCTGGAATATCTTCTGGATTTATTCCTCCAGGGTTGGCTGCTGCAATATGCATTGCGACATTCTTGGCAAATTCTTGAAACGCCTCTGTTTTTGCAACAAAATCAGATTCACAGTTTACCTCAACCATGACACCCAGTTTTGAACCGGCATGAATATAAGAGTATATAATACCTTCTGAAGTTGCCCTGCCCGCCCTTTTCTGAGCTTTGGCAAGACCTTTTTTCCTAAGAAAGTCCAGTGCTTTTTCAAGATCACCATTAGTCTCAGCCAGTGCTTTTTTACAGTCCATCATGCCAGAGCCGGTCTGGTCACGCAGTTCTTTAACCATTGCTGCTGTAATTTCAGCCATTTTAAATCTCTCCTTAAATATATTCTCAAACCTGCAACTATCTACCGGCAGGTCTTCTTCTTATTTTTTCTACTACTGGGCCATCGGAACCATCAGAAATCAACATTCTTTCTGAACCATCATCGTTGTATTCCGGTTTTTCATCTCCTTCCACAAACTCATTTTTATCTGAGCCTGCCTGACGCCTCTCTTCATATCTCTCTCTGCCCTCAATATAGGCATCAGCAATTTTTGATGTAAACAGACGAATAGACCTTATAGCATCATCATTTCCAGGAATAACATAATCAATATCGTCAGGGTCACAGTTGGTATCCACAACAGCTACAATGGGAATTCCAAGTCGTTTTCCTTCACTGACAGCGATGGACTCATTTTTTGGATCAATGATGAAAATAGCTCCTGGCAGACTCTTCATTTTACTGATACCGCCAATGTCAGACTCAAGCTTAGCTTTTTCCTTGAGCATCTGTGCCCGCTCTTTCTTAGGATAATCTTCTATAGTTCCATCATTCTCGATGGTATTTAGATACTCAAACCTGCTGATATTCTTCTTAATAGTCTGAAAATTTGTCAACATGCCGCCTAACCATCTATTTTGGACATAGTAGGTCTCCGCACGATTGGCCTCTTCGTAAATTGATTCTCTGGCCTGTTTTTTTGTCCCCACAAAAAGAATAGTCTTTCCTTGAGAGGCAACATCAGCAATAAAATCATAGGCATCCCTGAACATCTTCACTGTCTGTTGAAGGTCAACAATATAAATTCCGTTTCTTGCTCCAAAAATGTACTTTTTCATTTTGGGATTCCAGCGCCTGGTCTGATGACCAAAATGTACTCCAGCTTCAAGTAGCTGCCTCATCGATACGTATGCCATTTTTTCTCCATAAAATAATTAAAGGTTTTTCCACCACTCCCGTCGTCCCCGGCATCCACTCTGTTTTTCAAAAACAAGTCTTTTTTAAAAGGAATAAATTCTTTGCTAAATCTACCTATATTACATAGATACAAAAAAACAAAACAGAAAAAATCGTATAAAAATCAACTTAATCTTAACAAACAAAGCACCTGAAACCAGATCAGAGAGTGTGAGAGATAATTTCACATCACTTTGATATAATGAGCATTACAATAAAAAGGCAAGGCATTAAATAAAAGCAATGTCATTACAATCAAAAAATCTTAAGACATCTATCAAATTTTGTTTTTATTTTCAATGTTTTTTATTTTCTTCTGCAAAGAAACAACACGATGATGCCCCGCATAATCCTTTATAAAAACAGGCTTGTCATATTTTGAAATACTTACAACCTCATGCTCCAACCTCTGTTTCTGATCAAATCCCATCTCGATAAGCAAAAACCCATCCGACTCCAGATAGTCAGGTGCAGCTTCCAGAATCTCTTTAAGACAGGAGATACCTTCAACACCTCCGTCCAATGCCAGAACAGGCTCATACTCCCGGACTTCCTGTTGAAGATTTTTGATATCGCTTGTGGGTATATAGGGAGGGTTGGAAACGATAAGATCAAAACACACTCCCTTCTTTATTGGAAGAAACCATGATCCTGAAAGAAAAAAGAGGTTTGCCAACCCCACTCTTTCAACAGGAACATCAACAGACGAAAGCTTCAAAGAATCATCAGATGGTGATAAATCACTTGAGATTGATGCCGCATTTGATGCGGATACATCATTTGACACAGAGAGATTAATGCTGTTTTTGAGGGCAACAGCTGTAGCATCAGGTGATATGTCAGTTGCATAAAACAGAACATCTGGGTTTGCCATGGCAAGAGATATGATAACAGCACCAGAACCTGTGCCAAGCTCAAGAACCTTAAGGCGTTTTTCTCCATATATATCTTTACCAAGCATTGAGATGAGCTTACCTGAGTTATCTTGAACGCCAACAGTATCTTTCATAGCTTGCTTCTTCTGTTCAACCAGAGCAAGTGCAGACTCTACAAGAGTTTCGGTATCCGGCCTTGGAATCAGAACATCAGGAGTAACAAAAAATTGTGAGTTCCAGAACCCTTTTACACCGGTAATATAAGCAACCGGCTCTTTTTCTACTCTTCTTTTGATCAGGGCTTTATATAAGGCAAGTTCATTCGTGCTCAGGGGGCGATCGAATTGAAGATAAAGGTCAAGCCTGCGAATATTCAAGACATGACTCAGTAGTATTTCAGCAGTGAGCCTTGGGCTGTCAATATCAAAGGATCTGAAATAACCCTCTGTCCAAGCCAGAAGCCTAATAATTGTCCACAAAGAGGTGTGCATCTTTAAATCTTACCGTGAAAATGCATTCTTAATTATTTTATCCTGGATAGTCAAAATAGTGCCTATCCGTTTAAATAACAGCACTACTGAGCTTCTTTTAAAGCAATAGCCTGATAATAGGTTTTGAGCTCATCAACAACCTCCTGAATATCTCCGGAAATTATACTTTCAAGACGATACAGGGTCAGACCTATACGATGATCAGTCATCCTCCCCTGAGGAAAATTATATGTTCGGATGCGACCGCTTCTATCACCAGAACCTACCTGGTCCTTACGCTGAGCAGCCCGCTTTTCATCTTGCTCCCGAACCATTGCATCAAGTATACGGGCTTTTAAAACCTTTGTAGCCTGTATCCTGTTCTTGATCTGTGATTTTTCATCCTGACATGTTGCAACAATACCAGTTGGCAGATGGGTCACTCTGACCGCTGACTCTGTAGTGTTGACAGACTGCCCCCCAGGGCCGGATGAACGGAATACATCAACTTTGATATCAACGGGATTGAGTTCCAGCTCCACATCCTCTGCCTCTGGCAGAACAGCCACTGTAACTGCCGAAGTGTGAACTCTACCCTGTGTTTCTGTTTCAGGCACTCTTTGGACTCTGTGTATGCCACTTTCATACTTAAAACTATTGAAGGCACCCTTGCCCCTGATCATGGACACGACCTCTTTAAAGCCTCCAGCAGAAGATTCATTGCTCTCAATGATATCAACAGCCCATCCTTTTGACTCAGCATACCTTGAGTACATTCTGAACAGATCTGCAGCAAAAAGACCTGCCTCCTCACCTCCAGTTCCTGCCCTTATTTCGAGAATGACATTCTTCTCATCGCGCGGGTCTTTTGGCATCAGAAGCAGCTTTAATTCAGACTCCAGCCTATCTCTTTTCTGTTCAAGCGATTCAAGCTCATCTTTTGCCATCTCTCTGATATCAGAATCGCTGTCCTTTAAAAGCTCTTTTGTTCCGGCAATTTCCGACATTATGCACTTATGTTCCCGAAAAGCCATTACAAGCTTACTCAATTCACCATGCTCTTTGAGGCATTTCTGGTACTTTACCTGATCCGCAATGACGGCAGGGTCACTCAAAAGCTGTTCCAGCTTGATAAAACGATCTTCAATGCCAAGCAATTTATTTATCATAATTCAAATGCCCTGTGCCCAGTAATTCTGAATTTTTGACCAGAAATTCAAAAGGGAAATCGGCGTGAAACACCTGATTTCCCCTCCAATTCTAAATTGGCTCACCTATTTTTTAGATTCAGCCAAAGCATCAAATCCAGAATATTTTTTTCTGAAACGGTCAACCCTTCCAGCAGTATCCACAAGTTTCTGTTTTCCTGTAAAAAACGGGTGACACTTGGCACAAATTTCAACTTTTATATTCTCTTTTGTAGACCCTACTTCCAGCACATTACCACAGGCACAGGAAGCGGAAGTTCTCTTATACTCAGGATGCGCATCTTTTTTCATACCACTATAACTCCTTGTTTTTCTAAATTTAATAACCAGAATTGTCAATTTATTGTTTTGAATACATTGAATAGAATTATGAATTCATTGAATCAAGAAATTCTTTATTATGCTCTGTTCCCTGCATTTTTTCAAGTAAAAATGTCATACTATCAACAGTATTTAGACTGGACAGGAGTTTTCTTAGTATCCAAACACGATTCAAAGTCTGAGCATCAAGAAGAAGCTCCTCTTTTCTAGTTCCCGATTTGTTTATATTAATGGCAGGAAAAATCCTTCTGTCTGCAAGTTTTCGGTCAAGTATAAGCTCCATATTGCCGGTTCCCTTGAACTCCTCAAAAATAACCTCATCCATACGGCTTCCAGTATCGACAAGTGCTGTCGCGATAATGGTAAGACTGCCCCCATCCTCAATATTTCTTGCAGCACCAAAGAAGCGTTTAGGCCTATCAAGTGCATTGGAGTCAACACCACCGGACAAAATTTTGCCAGAAGGTGGCATTACTGCATTATAAGCCCTTGCCAGACGAGTAATACTGTCAAGCAGAATCACCACGTCATTACCCTGCTCCACAATTCTCTTTGCCTTCTCAAGAACCATCTCTGCCACTTGAACGTGTCTTTCAGACGGCTCATCAAAGGTGGAACTAATAACCTCTGCATTAACAGAACGAGACATATCAGTAACTTCTTCCGGCCGTTCATCAATAAGAAGTATTATAGGAACGATATGGTCATGGGCAGCAATCATGCTGTTTGCAATGTTCTTCAGAAGCATTGTCTTGCCCGACCTTGGCGGAGAAACTATCAATCCACGCTGACCAAACCCAATAGGAGACATCAAGTCTATAATACGCATAGAGTAGTTGTCGTGAGAGGATTCAATCATCATCTTCTTGTCTGGATATAGAGGAATCAGATTATCAAAAAGAATAGTTTCGGCAGCAAGTTCTGGATTATTAAAGTTAACAGCCTCAACTTTAAGAAGAGCGAAGTATCTCTCAGAATCTTTAGGCTGCCTGACAAGACCCGAAATAGTATCTCCAGTTTTAAGGTTAAACCTTCGTATCTGAGATGGAGATACATAAATATCGTCAGGCCCGGGAAGATAGTTGTAATCAGGGGCTCTCAGAAAACCAAATCCATCAGGAAGAATTTCGAGAGTGCCTTCACCATAAATCTGCCCACTCTCCTCAATAGCTGCCTGGAGTATAGCAAAAATCAATTCCTGCTTTTTCACCCCGCCCACACCTTTGATTTTATATTTCTTAGCCAGCTCGGTAAGCTCGCTAATCTTCATTCTTTGCAGCTTTTCAAGATTCATGAAAATACCCCATTAATTATTTTGAAACAGATTTCTGGTTTGAAAAAGATTTCCAAAGGATTTAAAAGAAATGCATCACATTATGTGTGTGATAGAAAAATGGAATGCCATAAAATGATTGTTTTATACTCAATAAATTTGGACTTTAAATGAATTGGACATTACCTGAAATGGTGTTGCGGCAGCTCATTCTAAAGAACTTTTAAAATATTTTCTAGAGAACCATAAGAATATTGATATACAATCCATGCCAGAGGACATAGTGCGTATATTCATTGAAGTATCTGAAGATTTTATATCTGAAGAGATCGATAATCAATATTGATTTTGCTTAGGTATTTCAAAAGGAAGTCTTTTGCAGATGACCGAACATACACTTTCCTGGAAAGACACATATAATGAATCATTATTATAGACCTTTTTTAATTATGTCAAGAAAAGTTGAGAATTTTCAACACAAAAATAGCACATCATAATCAGTGAATAACAATTCAGTTTAATATAAAAATAGAGATTAACAGAGGAGGACTCTTGACATTCTCTCATCTCTTATATAGGTAGAAGCGTAAATATGCACCACTAACTCCCAGTGTGAGGACGACTTTCACACAAAAAACTCTCTTACAAAAGAGACTCTCGTAAAAAAACAACACTAACAAAAAGGAGATTTTCATGAACATTATTTTCTTTGGTCCCAATGGAAGCGGCAAAGGCACCCAGGGTTCAATTCTTAAAGACAAATACAGTATTGCCCATATTGAGTCAGGTGCCATATTCCGTGACAATATAAAAGGCGGCACAGAGCTTGGAAAACAGGCAAAAGCCTTTATTGACAAAGGAGATCTTGTACCTGATGAAATTACCATTCCCATGATTCTTGACAGACTCAAACAGGACGATTGCAAAAAGGGGTGGCTGCTCGACGGTTTTCCAAGAAACAAGGTACAGGCGGAAAAACTTGACGCATCATTGAAAGCAGAAGGGATAAAGCTGAATATTGTTATTGAAATGATTCTTGATAGACAAATTGCAAAAGACAGAATAATGGGACGCCGTCTGTGCGAGAAGGACAACAATCATCCTAACAACATCTTTATTGATGCCATCAAGCCCAATGGAGACAAATGCAGGGTGTGTGGAGGTGCTCTAACTGCAAGAGCGGATGATCAGGATGAAGCGGCAATAGACAAACGCCATTCAATCTATTACAATACTGATGATGGCACATTGGCATCTGCCTACTATTTTCGCGACCTGACCAAAAAAGATACATCTATAAAATACATTACTCTTCAGGGAGAGAAAGATCTCAAGTCTGTTACAAACGAATTAATTTCTAAATTATAGATTTAAATATCAACGTGATGATAATCATCAAAAAAAACACCTGATGATTATCATCACTTATATACTTTTTTCTTGCCCACTATTTCCAATCATGTTATAAAAAGTCTTTATCTAAAATTAAAAATTAACTGTCAGCAAAACACTGACGGGCAAGAAAGGGGCGATGCATTTGAAGGAGATCTCTGTCAAGGTTATTGACAACGATGTTGAAAGAGCCATGAAAATTCTGAAGAAAAAAATTCAGAATGACGGGCTTTTTAAACGTCTGAAGTTGAAGAAAAATTTTGAAAAACCAAGCCAGTACAGACGCCGTAAGATGAGAGAAGCAATGAGAAGACAAAGAATAGCAGCTTCTAGAAGAAAATAATCACAAAGATTATAGATTAACGAGCTAAGCATTACAAGAAAAGAACATCAAAATGTAAATCCGGTAGATATTAGTCAACTTTCATGGCAATATCTGCCGGTTTTTTTTATTACTCAAGAACTTTAGATCTATAAATAATTGCGACCGATCTGCCTATGTTCTTATAAATAATTTCTCCCAAACCGTTTTATTTCTTTAAGGAACTGATGGAAACAATTTCATATACAGAATGTCTAAAAGAGATGTTTGCTCTTGGCCGTTTTGGTATTAAACTGGAGATTGATACTATTGCTGACATTCTCAATCGTCTCGGGTCTCCTGAAAAAAGATTTCACTCCATTCACATTGCAGGTACAAACGGCAAAGGCTCCATAGCATCATACATCGCATCTATCCTTCGCTGTTCTGGCTTAAGAGTTGGGCTGTACACATCTCCACATCTAATAAAATTCAATGAAAGATTCTGCATAAATGGAGACATGGTATCAGATGAAGATATTGTAGAGTCTTATGTTGCCGTAAAACAAGCAGACGTTGGCGATAGAAGGGCTACATTTTTTGAAATATCCACAGCGATGGCTTTTTATCTTTTTGCCAGAGAGAATGTTGAGTGGGCAGTCATTGAAACAGGAATGGGGGGCAGATTAGATGCAACCAATGTATTGAGACCAGCTGTTACTGTGATATCAAATCTCTCTATTGAGCACACTGAGTATCTTGGAGAGACACTTGAACAGATTGCTGCGGAAAAAGGGGGTATTATAAAGTTTAATACTCCACTTGTTACTGGAGTAACCCAGGAATCCGCATTAACAGTACTCAATAAGATTGCTGATCAAAGATCTGCACCAGTATATCAATATGACAAAGATTTCTCCACAACACTGGTATCAGAACTTCAGGAAGAACCACTTAACGTTTCTGCATCAGAAAAACGACTTTGCCCTCAACACATGGGAACAAAATTTACTTACAAAGGTTTAAATGTCATCTGGAGCAACATGGAAACCCGCCTTCAAGGGCCTCATCAAATTCAGAACTCTGCCCTTGCTCTTGCAGCATGTGAACTTCTGATGGAGCGAAACATATGCGGACTTACAAACAGATGCAGACTTACCGAAGAGAGTATTCGCAAAGGTCTTTCGGCCACTACCTGGCCTGGTCGCCTTGAATATATTCTTCAAAAACCTTTGGTTGTCATTGACGGTGCCCATAACCTTGATGCAGCAGAAAACCTGGGCAGATACCTTAAAGAGAAGTATATAGTCCGATATCATGGTACAACAGAGAATAACTCTCCAGACAAAGATCACACCATAAATGACAAAACTGATTTTGAAACTATAGGGTGCAGACACACAGATCTCCCCATACAGCTTCACATAAAAGAGAATTCACATCCATATAAGCTCACAATGATAATAGGCATTCTTAATGATAAACCCTACAAGGAGATGCTCACTCATCTTCTTCCTTCTGCCACTCGTGTCATTTTTACAAAAGCACAGATTGACAGAAGTCTTGATCCCAAAATCCTCAGAGATTTTGCTGTCACTGTTGTCAGTACGGAAACCATGATCATTGAAGATGTAGACAAAGCTGTGGAGCATGCCATTAATACAGCATCAGAAAGTGAGTGCATATGCATTGCGGGCTCGCTATATGTTGCAGGTGAAGCAAGAGATAAAATATTAACAGATTTCCTAAAGGATTCTGCACTTCAATCTTGATTCTTTTTAACAAAAAATGTATTTAAACAAAGATAATGCGCTCGTAGCCCAGTGGATAAGGCGTCAGCCTCCGAAGCTGAAGACCGCTGGTTCGATTCCAGTCGAGCGCACCACCCTCCTCACCATGCTAAATCACAATAATCACAACATGTGTCCTAAATTCAAAATAAGTCTATCATATTACAGCCAGATACAGATATACAATCCCGTCCAGACAGATTCCACCTAATGAAAAACAATTTTGATATTCGCCAGCAACTGCACTCAACTAACTTGAGCACAGCTACACGATTACCCAATACTCCAAGAGTCAGTCAACACGGGTCATCCAATACCAATAACATAAACTGACAGGTTATCTCATAATGCACAGCAGACTTAAAATCGGAATTATAAGCTACAGGAGCAATCCTCATTGCGGTGGACAGGGTGTTTATGTAAGAAACCTAAGCCGTGCACTAACAGATTTAGGCCATAATGTTGAAGTAATTGCAGGCCCTCCTGATCCACTGCTTGTGGGAAATAGCAGACTTACTCTACTTCAGACGCTGGATCTATATAATCCAGATGACCTGTTCAGAACACCTAAACTACATGAACTTCAGGATCCAGTAAATCTAATTGAATGGCTTGGAGTCTCCAGCATGGGTTACCCTGAACCTCTGACTTTTGGTATGAGGGCAAAAAGATATCTTAAGGATAAGCTCAAAGGATTTGACATAATTCATGACAATCAGTGTTTAGCCTATGGAATACTCTCTCTTTCAAAGCAGATCCCAGTGACCGCCACTATTCATCACCCCATGACCGTTGACCGGCGTATAGCTGTAAAGAGCACCAAGTCTATATACAAAAAATTCAAGCATTTACGCTGGTACTCATTCATAGGGATGCAAAAATATGTTGCCCGAAGATTACCAAAACTCATTACAGTTTCAGATTTTTCCAAACAGGACATCTCCAAGGAATTCTCAATCCCTGAAAACCGTTTTGTCACTATTCCGAATGGTATCAACACAGAACTTTTTCATCCAATGGATCACATAAAAAGAGAGCCCTCTCGCCTAATAGTTACAAATAGTGCTGACACTCCTCTTAAAGGACTCTTCTATCTTCTCCATGCCATAAAAGGTATCTCTGCAAAAAGAGCGGTAAAGTTAATAGTTATTGGCTCTCCCAAAAAGAATGGAGGCATTGAAAAGCTGGTCAAAAATCTTGAGCTACAGAATATTGTCCAGTTTACAGGAAGAATAGACGACCAAAGGTTTATTGAAGAATATGCCAGAGCAACATTGGCAATTGTACCTTCACTGTATGAAGGGTTCGGGCTGCCTGTTGGAGAGGCTATGGCCTGCAGGATACCGGTTATATGTACCAATGGAGGAGCTCTTCCCGAGGTTGCCGGAGATGCAGCAAAAATTGTCCCTCAGGCAGATGCTGTTGCTCTCAAAAATGCCATTGTGTCGCTGCTTGACAATCCTCAAGAATGTGAAAGGATGGCTCAAGCTGGTTATGATCGGGTGATGAAAAATTACACATGGCAGATGACTGCGATCAAAACCGCCCAAGTTTACAAAGATATCATACACTCATACAGATAGTACATCAATGGGACTAAAAAATAGATGATTACAATTGATTTTAAGCACCTTGATTTAAAGAGAGGCGACCGTATTCTTGACATAGGATGCGGTGAGGGCAGACACACTGCAAAGGCGTGGGAATCTCCCGGGGTTCTCTGTGTTGGAGCCGACAGGTGCCACGGAGATTTGCTGATATCTAAGAAAAAGTTGAAACTTCATCAAGAGCTTTCAGAACAAACAACAGGGGCAACCAACAAAGAAGCTGTGGATAACTCTATATGGACGCTTCTATGTGCAGACATAACCAGGCTTCCATTTGGAAACCACAGCTTTGATGCTGTCATATGTTCCGAAGTTATGGAGCATATCCATAATGAAGACAAAGCCATTTCAGAACTAAAAAGAGTTCTCAAGCCAGCAGGTCGACTTGCCTTAAGTGTTCCAAGGTACTGGCCAGAAAAAATATGCTGGAAACTTTCCCATGAGTACAGCAACAGCCAGGGGGGGCATATCCGTATATACACAAAAAAGGGGTTGCTGAAAAAAATTATTCCCTCAGGGTTTGAATTTCAGGGCAGCCACCATGCCCACAGCCTCCATGCTCCGTTCTGGTGGCTCAAATGTCTGACCGGTCTTGGCCACAACAATTCTGACTCAAAACTTGTCTCCTTGTACCATAAACTGCTGGTATGGGATCTGATGGAAAAACCCTTTATCACACAATTTATTGAAAAACTACTCAATCCAGTCATGGGCAAAAGCCTTGTTCTCTATTTTCGTTCCGACAGCTCGATCAATCTATAATTAAAACTAACCTCTCTATGTTCCAAAAACCCGGTTATGGTGTAACAACCCTTGGTTTCCCCAAAGCACTTGATCAACAGGTTTGACCCAATACCGTCTGGTTTTAAATATTGTGAACCTGGTATCAACGAAGTGACATAACCATAACGCAACAAGTATTTCAATTATTACGAACTCGTCTTTGAAAAATATTACACAAACCGGACAAGATAATTGTCGCGACCGGACAAAGTAATTGACGTCTGACACTCTTGCAAGTGGACGGGTTTACAGCTTTGCCGGGCAAACACATCGAGTAGGGTGAAGTGGATACAATATCCACTTCATCCCTCTCACAGAACCGTACGTACGGGCCTCGTATACGGCTCCTGTTTATCTTTATCCCCAATTAATCGGGGGAAGCTCACCAGTTTTG
>JADGBC010000031.1 GCA_015231705.1 Desulfamplus sp.
AACACTCAATCCAATTGCACTTGCCAATACTATTGGAAATGCTTCATTTTATGCAACACGTATTCCTGAAGTTAGCTCTTTGCTTGAACCAACAGAACGCATGATTAATCTTAGCTCCGAGCATAAATATGACTACAAAAAGATTAGTGTTCCAACTTCCACTCTTGACCATTACTGCCAAACAAATAATATCAAGAAAATTGGGCATCCTTCATATCAGCCTAAAAGTAGTTGACACTTTTTTGAGGGAAATCCCCAAAAATGGGGATAGTGATAGAGCAAGTGTAAACTGGCAAATGAAGGATGCCGAAAATTGATATATTAAAATTAGATGTTCAAGGTTTTGAGTTTAATGTTCTACAAGGAGCAGAATCTCTATTAAGAGAAGGTAAGGTAGATATAATTTACTGTGAAATGACCTTTGCTGAGACATATACAAATCAGACACGTTTTATTGATCTTGTGTCTTATCTAAACAAATTTAATTATGAAATATGGGATATTGGCTCATTTTTATATACTCGAAGTGAGAGATTATGGGCAGCAAATTTGACATTTGTAAACAAATCTTCTGCAAGTCTTATTGAGACATCACAAGTTTAAAACAAAGAGATAAAAAATGACCCCGTTTGAACGAGAAGTACAAGATCGCATCACATTAAATTCCGAGGATAACAAGCTCAAGACAGTTGCTCAAACTTTCATGTGTGAATCAATACCACCCAAGTATTCATATAATTTTTTCTGGCTTTCCCGCCCAATTATCCAATATCCCCAAGATATAATTGCAATGCAAGAACTCATCTGGCAAGTCAAGCCTGATTTGATTATAGAAACTGGTATTGCTCACGGAGGCTCGCTTATTATGAGTGCTTCAATCCTTGCTTTGCTTGAATATTCAGATGCTGTAGAAAAACGGCAAACTCTTGACCCAAGTAAGCCATTCCGTAAAGTGTTAGGAATTGATATTGATATTCGTGAACATAACCGAAAAGCAATAAATGAGCATCCCATGAGCCACCGTATTGATATGATTGAAGGCTCATCAGTTGCTCCAGCAATTATAGAGCAGGTTAAAGATTATGCCTCTAATTTCTCTAAAATTCTAATCTGTTTAGACTCCAATCATACGCATGATCACGTTTTAGCTGAACTTGAAGCTTATGCTGCTTTAACCACGGTAGGCAGTTATTGCGTGGTGTTTGATACTATTATTGAAGATATGCCTGCTGGGTCATTTCCAGATCGTCCTTGGGATATAGGTAATAATCCTAAAACTGCTGTGTGGGAATATCTCAAATCCCACACAGAATTTGAAATTGATAAGAGCATTCAGCATAAACTTCTCATAACTGTTGCACCTGATGGGTATTTGAAGCGGGTGAGATGATGGCACTAACAAGTGTTCGTAAATTGTAATAAGGAGATTTAATATGCTAAGAGAGATAATAATTCCAAAAACGGATAAATATACCATAAACATACCCGAAGAGTATATAAACCAGAGGATGGAGATACTGGTTTTACCATTTTCATATGACTCCAAAGATCATATAGATATAAGCGAGACAAAAGCATTTTCAAATCACACGGCAAGTAAACTCAAAGACTGGTTAGACGACAGCGAGGATGATGTGTCCTGAATCAAGGATTCAGGAGGGGCTTGTAAATAGAAGTATTAATGGAGATTTAAGTCATGGACTATACAGTTAAGATTTTTCCTGATCCTGAAGGTGACGGTGACTATATAGCTGAAGTCGAGGAGCTTAAAGGATGCACTGCTTTCGGAGATACTCCAAAGCAAGCTCTTGAAGAGATAGAAATAGCTATGCGATTGTGGATAGAATCCGCCCTGAAACATGGAAAACCAATACCAAAAGCTAAAAGACGAAAACTCTTATCTTTAGAGGTTGTTTAGCGATAAGCCTCTTTGCGATGAGCAACTGCAAATATTTCTATTTGTTTCTCTGTTTCGTTAATTTCATATAAAATACGATAGCCCCCAACTCTTATTCTGTAACCTATACGCCCTTGAAGCTTTTTCACACCACTTGGTAGAGGATTTTCTTTTAATGCAATCAAGTGCGCTACAATCCTATCATGTGTTTTTACATTCAGATGTTCCAGTTCTTTTTCCGCAGAATGTTTTAGAAAAATTGTATAGCTCATATTTTCTTTTTTCTTTCAGCAAGATAAGAATCTAAAGAGCGTGATGGTTCATTTTTCCTCTGTTCCATGATAGATATATCAATAAAATCCTCATAAAATTCTTTATGTTGGAAAAGTTTATTGATAACTGCTCGTTTCTCTTTTTTTGAAAGAGCGTTAAATGCTGTACAAAAAATCTCTGCCGTTGCATCTACTGATGTTATTGTTGTTTGCATGGCCTATCCTATCTATTAAATGTCCTTTAAATCGACATTGGGCACCCTATAAATAACTATTTTAATAGGGATGCTATCAAAGAAAGTGTCAACCGACAAATGAAGGATGCCTTCTACAACAGATACTCTCTCACCTCAGGATTGTAAAGATCCATCCCGTCATCCTGCATTGCCATGGCAAGAATGTTGTTGCTGCTCAGATATGAGATATTTTCCTTTGACAGATACAAAGATGCAAATATCGGGATCAGTTTTTTTTCACCAATAACTGGAAACCATGATTTGAGCTCAGGAATCAGCCGGATAAAATCAGAGATATATTCTGTTCTTGGAGTGGCTTTTGTCTCGATGACAAATATGAGATCCCTTGTTTCTGCCACAACATCAAATTCTCGACGGCTGGTTCCAGCAGTATTGAGTTTCCGCAGACGAACCGCAAAAAAATCCAGATCCTCAACCTGAAAGTATTTGCGTGCAATACCAGCAACACTTGGAGCGACAATATCTTCCACAATGGTTCCCATTTTATTGGCCAGATCGCCCCATTGCTTGTTCATACGTTTCCGGTCAGCTTCGCTGTCGATTTTATATTGCTTCATCTCATCTTTAAAATCTATCATCTCATCTTTGAAGTCTTTCATCTCATCTTTAAAGTCCTTCATCTCATCTTTAAAGTCCTTCATCTCATCTTTAAAGTCCTTCATCTCGTTCTTGAAGGCTTTCATCTCCCACTGAAAGGTTTTGGTCTCTCTTGTAAGCTCTTTAATGGCCATGTCTGTTCTCATGGATTGATAGGCCAGCTCCATCATGGCTCTTTCAAGGTCACTGAACCGTTCATTTAATGCCGGCTCTGCCATTGTTAGTCTCCTTTCATATAATCCTTAAATCTTTTAATCTTACGAATCCTAATTCAGACTCAAATAGCATATAGTTAATCCACTGTCTGAATTAGGATTTACAGGATTTGATGATTTCAGGATTGTTGTCAATCTATACACATTTGTGCCTGACTTGAGCCATATCAGTTATACCTGCAATCACTTTGAGTATTCCATCTTGTTTTAACGAGTAGATTTTATGGCTTGCAGCGGTTGATTTTAAAATTTTTACTGCATCATCTATTTTTTGCAGTGCACTTTTTGGGTTTTTACAGACATTTCGTGTGCTGTCGGCAAAAAAGGCCTGATCACAACTCTCTTTAACAACAGCCTTTATGGCATCGCTGTTGACAAGAAGCTCATGTATTCCAACTCTTCCCTTATAGCCTGTATATCCGCAATCAGAGCACCCGTCAGGGCAATGGTCGTAAATTGCAATATTCTCTTTATCAATATTATTAAGAAGCCCAAAGCAATCTTCTCCAAATTCATCAACAAGCATCTCAAGCGTATCTGAGGAAGGGTATCTGCAATGTTCACATAATCGCCACACAACTCTCTGGGAAAGAATGCACAAAAGAGAGTCTGCAAAATGGATCGGGCTTACTCCCATTTCCAGAACTTTTCTTACAGCATCAGCAACATTTATGGCATTCAAGCCAGCAAACACAAGATTACCAGTCAAAGAGGCTTTAATGGCAAGAGATGCGATTTGATGTTCCTCAATCTCTCCAAGCATGATGGCATCAGGGTTGGTCTGAATAAAGGCTTTGAGAAGGGATAGATAATCAAGACCTTTATCTGGTTGCACCTCTGTCTGGCGAACTCCCTTGTGGTTAATCTCAACAGGTTTTTCAGCACTGCATATTTTTTTTTCAGGCGTGTTGATAAGCTCTAACGCAGAGTGAAGTAAAGTGGTTACGCCTGAATCTGCAGGGCCTGCCACAAGAATCAAGCCGGAAGATCTGTTGTAAAGCGTACCAAGAAACAACCCAAGATTGTGGTCAGTAAATCCAAGTGCCTCCAAAGTCATTGGTTCCAAAGTTTTAGAGAACTTTAAAATCAGATCTTCTTTGGAACCTATAGTAGGCACAGCAATAACGCTCAGTTTTATCGCACCAGTCTCTTTGCTTTTAAATTTGATTTTTCCATAAAGAGTTTTGGCTCTCACGGTAATATCCATGTTTGCCATGATTTTGATTTTTAAGATGAGATGTAAAGCTAATTTGGTGGTAATTTCAGCATAGATCTTGCAGATTCCGCCAATTCTGAATCGGATTATCGCATCTTTCGAGTTTATTAATTGCTCAATATGGATGTCGGTTGCATCTTGTTGGCAGGCTTTGATAATCATCTCATTGACAAACAGCAGAGCTTGATCTTCAGTGTTGCTGTCAAAGGAGTTTTCATCAATATATACACTTTCAGAAATTGAAGAGAGATCATCTGCCAGATCAAAAGCCTCTTCATCAATAGATGCGTGAGGCTTTTTGGTCAGGATCTTATCTTTTTTTGTCTCTATCCTGTATTCCTGACGAATAGATTCCAATTGCCTGATCTGAATGGTTGAACTTTTGGTTTCAGGCAGCTGTTTGAGCTCATTGATCAAACTGACATATATTTTATCAGCTTCGTCATAAAGGCCCTGGTCTGAATAAAATTTTGCCTCATTCAATTTCAAATCAAACAGAGTTTGATCAATAACAGGCTTGTTTTTTTCCATTATTTTTTACTGAGAGCCACAAAAGGTATTGTACCCATATCAAAAATCTGAATGTTATAATCTGAAAAACTGTTTTGTTCCTCTTTCAAACCTGTAAAAGGATGGGATCTGTTGTCACAGAGATCGGTAACCGGAACAATAGATACCTTGTCGTCAAAAGAGCATAAAACTGCTACTTTATATTGAACTTCCTGGTTAGTTAAAAGATGAACATCTACGTTCATCTGCTTAAGAGTAGCATTACTGACCCCTGACAAATGTCCTTTCATATTTTTGGAAAGGTTCTGGAAAAATGAAGAGAATTCACCAAGAACTAGAGATTGCATTTGATGAATATTTCGGGAAAGTTTTGAGGGAATATTATATATATTGAAAATTTTATCATCCGGAAGAGCAATAATTTGATTCTCTATTTTAAAACACCTGACATGTTTGTGAGCAAACTCATTAATCTGTAGAGAAGATGCAGAATCATCATCAGAAGCCTTTGCATGATCTGCAGAGCCTATAGCCTTATTCGCAGAGTCATCATTTTTTGTTTCATCTTCAGCCAGGCCTGATGCCAGAGCATCTGCCTCTTGATGGTCAGTGTCAGATATCACTGGATCGTCATATTGAAGGTCATCCGGAGAGATCTCATCATACTCAATATCATCTATGGTAATCTCTTCAAAAGAGATACTGCTATCAATCTTTTCTTCAAAGTTAATTGAATCAGCATCAATTTGCTCAAAGTCCATCTCAAATCTGGGGCTTTGATCTGGTTGAATCTCATTACTTAGCTTACCTTCACTGGGCACTGTTCCATCCAGTTGTGCTTCATCAAATACAAGCTCATCCAGTGGAACCTCCTTAAGATTCATCTCAAGGTCAGAAGATTTCTGTGACTGCTCAGTATCTGAAGTCATCTCTTCAAAATCAAGTCCATCAAAGCTGATCTCATCATATTGACTGGCCTCATCATCTTGAGATAGGCTAGCCATAGCCTGATCAATATTTGAATTCGTATTTGAATTCGTAGATAAGGAGTTAGAAAACTGAGATAATTTGTCAACATGATCAGAGAGCTTCACCTCAAGTTCATTGATCTGCTCATGCATTGTATGGTTCAAATTTGTCAGTTCATATATTTTCTGCTGAAGGGCTATATTTTGTGCATCCATAGCTGCCAGTCTGTTTTCACAAAGTTCCAGCCGTGCCAAAATAGTCATAATCATTTGCGAACTTTCAACAGGTTCAGTTACTGATGGTGTCGCCGCAATAGTATCTTGATACTTAATTTCTGTTTCCTGGGGAGCGACTGTCTTACCTTTTGCAATTTTATCTTTTAAATCTAGAACCTTAGCATATGCAGTACCTTTTTTGCTCTTTATTGTTGCGTCATCTACGCCATGCTGATTGATGGTTTTAAAAGTTTTAACAATAAATTCCATCACATTGTGAGTTTCAGGCAATGCTTTATCTTTTGATTTATCAAGATAACGGACAATGCTTGTCAGCATCTTAAGCAGATCCTGATTATGCTTGTCAGTATATTTAGGCACAATTTTATTGAGAAAATCACTGAATTTTTTGATATTCTTTTCAGAACACTCCCACTCAATAGCAAGCATATACTCTTGAATCAGTTCAAAATCATCAGGTTTCTTCTCCTCTTCCTCTGAAAAGATATCATCTTCATCAGTAAAAAGAGCATCTATAGCCATAAAAGCATCGTTTGTTAATTTTTTTACATCAATTTCTTCTGTCATATCAATCACTCGATTCAGATTTTTAGGGTCAGTAAAATCCTGCTTATATATTTGATTCAGCAGATATCACTATTTAGACATATCGTACCAATCCGACTACAAACTCTGTTTAATGACTTCCAGCATTGCTTTTTGAAACTGAGTTTTCTCTGCATGAGCGTGTATCTCAGCCGCAACTTTTTCAACCAGACTATACAAAAATTTACCAGGAAATTTTTCTCGTGTGATATGAAACTCTGAAACAGCATCATCAATAACGATAGCTGCAATTGGACCTATTGCCCGAGACAATTCGTTCTCCAGTTTTTCCCAAAAGAGAGCGGGCGTTTCTGGGGTAACGGATAATTTTTCTGTGCTCTCATGCCCAGTCTCAGATGATTCTTCACTAACCTCAGTTTGAAAAAGTTTCAGAATCTTTCTCTTCTGTAAATTGACCAGTGATGCTTTTATATCATCTATAGTCATGTTGTAATTTTTTTTGAGTTCAGCAATAAGTTTATTAAAATCAGGATACTTGTTAAGCATTACAATAATTGACCATTCTGAAGAAGAAAGCGTGACACTATCGCCTGATGTAGGAATTAATTCGATAATATATCTAAGCATATGAATTCTTACTCCTTAGTGACTTGACTGAGAAAAGATGATCGGCCTAAAAGAGGATATAACCTACCAGTCAAAAATTGAAGAAAAAAACTTCCTGTATTTACCCTGTTTCTGAAACTCATCAATAAAACTGTTAAATTCCATTTTTATCTGTGAAACACTTACTTTATCAGATCCTTCACAAATAAAAACGGCTTGATTCCTTTTGACTACATAGATGATACTGTCATCTTCCTTTACTGCTACGAGCTGTACATCAGAAGGATATTGCTCTTTAATTCTTTCTACAAGATCATTATAGTAGAGCTCTCTGTAATATCCCTTTTCCTCTTTTCTCATATCAGGAAAAAAAGAAATTTTATTCTTGATACATATAATAAGATTAATTATATAGTCATGATTGGCGACAAATAGTTCTGGATTATTTTTAATTTCTGATTTCATAGGCAACCAGTATATTTAAGTAACTATCTTTTATTGATTTAATTCCGTCCTTGGGAATGTTTGCCTTTTTGGCAATAGCGTTGCTCAATTCGTCCAAGGCGTGCACAGCGGTTTTTATATCGACCTCTTCCCACAAATCTATTTTACTATTATCATAACTGAACTCTCCTGCAAATGGGTTGAGAAAAAGATACTTGTTGCTCAATTCAAGTGCAGCTGTTCTCCATATTGAGGTAAACTCCGCCAAATCTGCATCCTTTTCAAGCATCTGAAAAATCTCCTCATAGCACTTGAGAACAAGATTTCTGCTGTCAATACCTGAGGTTCCTGACGAAGCCGCCTTTGTATCATATTGAGATACTTTCGGCTTGGAGACTGTATGCGGAACAGGCGAATGCGAATGTTTTTTAGCTACAGAGCCAGCAGAAGAGGCTGAAATCAGATATACTGTCATTGTTGAATTTTTAAGTGCCGTCTGAATCTGACTCTTATCCAGGTTCTTTTCAAATACCCCATCACTGCCTTTTATATTCATGTAACCAAAAATTTTACCCCCATAGAAATATATGTATCTCTTGGGGTCACCATTTTTGGCTGCTTGAAGAAAGCCTGTTATTTTTTTTGATTCAATCTGACTAAAAAATTTATCAAAGACAATTGAATTAAACGTAATATTTTCATAAATAGATTTTGCGTTATGACATCTTGCAAAAAAATCTACAGCCTGATTTGGGGCTCTGTAAGATGAAATAAAAAACGGATTTTTCAATACAGATGGTATTTCTGATGGATTAAACTCCTTAAAGGAGTTATCAGAGATACAGAAAGATGCAATATCTTTACCCTCCTTGATAAAAAAGAAGCATTGGGTATGACTATCTTCCAATTTAAGATATCCACTAAATGCCTGATTCTGCAAAAAAAGTTTATATCTATCAAAAGAGAGATAACTTGAATGGAGACCTGTATGGATAATATCAAATTTTGGAATCATTTAAGAATTCCTTTTTCTCGCATGTATATTAACAGATAATCGGTAAGAACTGGCTGATTGAAGACAATCTGAATACGGGCATTTATATTTTTATCCAGATAAACCACCCGAAGAATATCGTTTTCATAGCTTTCAAAATAGTTAACTCCGAGCAGATTGAGAGCTACAAAAACACAATTGTCATATTCAAAAAATTTTAACGAGTTAACAGCATATTTTGTTCTTATTGCCTCCTGCAATTCATCAAGATATGCAACACTCTCATCTGTGTATCTTGTACAATCAATCGTAAGAAAATTAATATCAAAATCAACATTTCTCTCAGAAATTTCAGTAGAGTTATTATATCTAAAGTCAATCTCTTTTAGAAGAGAGATCTGCCTTACTGCATCAACACCCTTCATTCCAAGAAAATCTGCGTAAACTGCATCTCCATTCTCAAATCCAATTCGTCCACACAGGCTTCCTTTCATTGAGAATTCCAAAGCACCTGTATTATTCTCATTGGAGCAAATCTGAAGAAGACTACCCAATGAAAAAGTTTTAAGGGTTCCATTTAACATAAAGTCTAACCCCTCTTAAATTACAATATCTTGATTCCATGCCTGTTTATGTGAAAGTCTTTTGAAATATTTGCAATCATGAGACTTTCATTCTTCGTTGTGCCCATCGGGGCATGGTCGTTAATAGAAAACCATCTTGAACTTTGTATATTTTGTCAACGTTAGATTAAGGATTTATAATTTTATATTCACCTTCAACTGTTTTCACATGGTCGCCAGCTTCGAAGCCCTCCACAGGTTCTGTATAAACAATGTAATCAACAAAAAGGATGTGGTAAGCAGACTCTACATTTATAATTACCGCAAAACGTTTATCTTCCTGATTTGGTAAAGTTGCATTCAGATTGTTGAGTGGTTGTTTTTTATCAATCTGTGAATTGTTTACTGTCCTAAGTACAGAGCCTCGGGTAAATCCTACAAGTTTATTATGGTGAAGGACGCCTGATTTCAAAATTTTTTCAGCTACAGGTTTATTAAATTTAAGAATTTCTACGATATTATTGTATGCTACAGCACATTGTTGCTGATCCATTTCGATCAGAAGAAAAGAGGCCTTTGCTGGCGGTTGAACGTCCTGGGGCTTGGTGGTGGGGGGTATAGTATGAGTCTCTTGAATTTGGGACGGACTTGCTGATGTCTTATCGACCTGCCGAGACTCCGAAGACCGTACAGAGGAATCTTCAGTAGATTTAGAGTGCTGAACACTATTGCTATCTGCAGGTTGTTGCGGCTGTATGATTGTCCGAGGCTGACGAATTAACTGTGCTGTCTGAGCCTGGCTTGTCTGCTGAATCTGATTCTGAGTCTGAACCTCTTCTCTCATTTTTCCAGAGGCCACTTCAAGCTTATTAAGACTTCTCTGATTCTCTTCTATTTTGATATTTATCTCATAAAGCTGTTTATGTATAATTTTTTCAACATATGTCTGAATAATACTCAAGTTAAAAGTCTTGGTGTGTTCAATATAGTCACTGTCAGAAAGAATTTTATCCAGATACTTACTTTTTGTTGCCTTATGAATTGACGTATCAGAAAAAAAGTCAGCTTCATCAAGAAGAGTCAATCCTAAACTCTTAATGGCTTCATTAGCTTCAAGACAACTGACGATATTACTTAAAACCGTCAAAAATTTTTTATCGAATGCATCTTCGAGCGAAATAGTAGCAAGATGTTTTTTAAATTCCTGAATTCCGGCCATATGGTCAACAAGATAGGGGGCAAGCATATTACGAAATAATTTATAATCCATACATCACCATTATCTCTGTATAATTGAAAGAATCAGGCCGAGGAAACTATAAGAGGCCGCAAATTTTAAACAGAAAAGCATCATTCATGATCAGCTATCAATTGGGTATTTTAGGTCTATTGAGAATTGTTTTTTCAATAACAGATTTGACTGTCTCTTTTGAGATATAGTTAACCGTCTTCAGAACATTCATCCCACTTACTGCACTGGCTGGAAAAGCCTGTACCTTTAATTCAGAATTTAAAAGCCTTTGCATATCATCTATGCTTGAAAGAGGAATCATATTTTCGTCGATATCACGTTTATTCCATTGAAATATCAACTTCACGTCAGACATACTCTGTTTGTGATACAAAAGATTACTCTTGAGATTTTCAAAAGATTCGAGATTAGCATCTTGTCTTGATGTAAGAGAGTCTGCAACAAAAACAATACCATCAACTCCCTTGAGAACCAATCTTCTGGTCGCCTCATATTTGACCTGCCCAGGGGTTGTATAGAGTTTTAATTTTAGATCAAATCCATTAATTTTCCCAAGGCTGACAGGAAAAAAATCAAAAAAAAGCGTCCTGTCTCCCTTAGTATCAATTGAGACTAATTTGCTGATCTGCTGATTTCTATTTTGTTGAAGTTTGTTATGAATAAATTCAAGGTTTGTGGTTTTTCCACTTCTGCCTGGACCATAATAAACAATTTTAATCTGTATTGTTTTGTCTTTCAAATTTACGATAGCCATTATAAAAATCCAATGCAAGCGGTTGTCTTAATATTTACTTTAGTACACAACTCCAAATTAATTTAGTGAATAAAACATCTATTCTGTATCGGCACGAAATTCTATCATCTCAGACCTTAATTTTATTTTCATAATTTGGGGTGACACCAAATAAAATGACCATGCCATTTTGGAATAACAATAGTCTTTTGATCAGCATGATCGCTTCTGCTATGGCTGAACAGCATATTATATTTTATACTATAAGTAATCAAAGGCATAGTACAAAAAGATGCCAGTAGTTAGTGGTTAAATGAAGACATATTTAGAAGAACATAATATAAAAAACAGACGAAACATCTAATTTTATACACCGATAATAGAAACAATTTTCTGCTGCAAGCTGTTTATTTTAAGCCTTAATAATCCCAGAGAAAGAAAGGGTTTAAAAAGAACTATCATGAGGATATCTTGGGTTATCTTTGCGAAATGGACATTTTCATTGTTACCTCTATGAAAAAGAAGAGAAAAATTATCTTCTTTTATGAGATTTGCAATCTCTTTTGTAGTTGCGTAGTTGGCAGCTGACAATGCAGCAAGAGTATCAACATCAAAATCTTCTTCTCCTGCCGTAAAAAGTGGATTTCCTCCCATGTCCGTTATCAATGCATATGTTGCACCAGATTCATCAATAAAATCCTGCAGAATCTTTTCAACTTTAATTACAGTATCTTCTCTTATTACAGTGTTCATCTCTATCCCCTACTCTATATAATATGTCAAGTGACGCCAAAACATAAAAAACAATACAAAAATTAAATATAGCAGGGCATGCTTAATATCACCTCAAAAGTAGTTTACACTTTTTTTGAAAAGATTCCCTCAAAATGGTAATAAGGTTTCAAAAAGTGTAAACCGGCAAATGAAACATGCCTATAGCAGCAATATATCTTTACTTCATCAAGTTGAAAAGCCATCATTTGCAATGATCCTAAAAGATGCAACTCTCTTACCCTATCAACGTTTTCTTAACTGTTTTATTGCAAACGCCATGCTGACCTTCATTCTTGCAAAAGCATCTGCCAGAACACCAATTTCATCTTTTGATTCTATAGGAATTTCCAGATCAAGATTGCCGATACTTATCTTGTTGGCAATATCCGTTAATCTTCCAATTGGAGACAGAATCATCTGATTTAGAACAACATAGGCTGCAAGAGAGACTGAAACCAAAAGAAGTATTGCTGTAATTATCAATTTATACATGGATTGATTAAACTGTTCCTGAAAAAATTTAGATGAAAAATATACCTCAACACTTCCTATTTTATTGGAATCTTTGATAATGCCCTCACTTGATTTTATATAACTTCCTTCAATCAATATATCATTTTCAACCAGATTCCAATCCTGATCTCGTTTATAACCCAGATAAATCACCTTACCACTTCGGTCTATAAGGTTAATGGCGTAAATATTTTTGTCCATCATTTCAGATTTCAAAGATTCTCTCAAGATTTCATCATCAAGAGACCAGAACGCCTCAACAAGATAGACTGACAATCTCACAGCAGCAACTTTGGATGCATTTTTAAGATCTGTCTCCATTTTTTGTTTTTCAGCAATATACGTAATGATTGTAAATGTAGCCATAATTACAACAACCAAAGGAATCAAAACAGCATTGACCTTAACCTGAAGACGGTTTCTCCATGTAACTTGTAGTATGTCTCGGCTAACCGCATATGACTCTGATGATGTTACTGAAGTATCACGGATAGGATTTGCAGATGTCTGTTTTTCCAACTCAGTTTGCCTAATAGGAGATTCCGGAGCTTTAATATATTGATCAAGAGGATTTAGATGCCCACAATCTTTACAGGTAAATTTTGCATTTTCCGACTTTATTATTTTCGGATCAAGCCTATAATTCTTTCCACATGAGCCACATGCAACATTAATCATACCCGTATCTCCTTAGTGTAAATTCTTAAGTATATTAATTTCAAATCATCTGATTAACAGATTTTAATATTAAAATCCAAGTGCACTATATAATTACTATAAAGTTTTTTAATAAAATTCTTAGAAAAAGAAACAGCAATTTGGTTATGGTGTGGAGGGAAGACAGTCAATTCCATTATTACTCAATTTGGCAAATTGTAAATATATTTATTAAAGTTAGTTGCTATCAAAACTCCCAATTATTGTCAATAAGAAAATCAGCGAGCAATTGATGTGTAAACCCTGCGATCAACCATCAAGAAGTTTTTTTTGAGAATGAGATGGAAAATGACAAAAAAAGCTCTGACGTTTTTTCAGGATCAGACTACAACTTACTTGACATCTATAAGGTGCTGTTGTAACGCGTGTTGACATGTTGTTTCTCCAACAAAAACATGTAGTATCTGAACACAAAAAAATACCAGGCAAGATTGATGACTTCGTAAAAAGTCAATTTATTAAAATATACGGTTAATAAAATCAAAGAGTTATTACAGCAAAAAATACCTATTTCGAACTTTTAAAGAGACCATCAAGATTAGAATCTCTCAGCAAGGAGCTAGTTAATGAATCAGGAGAAATATAATGAGGATCTGTTTAGTTTTATAAAAAACTCGCCAACTCAGTACCATGCCGTGGCAAACATGGCTAAATCTCTTTCCAGCAACGGTTTTATTGAGCTAAAAGAGGGTGATCCCTGGTTAATTAAAGATCAATCTAAATATTTTGTCACCCGTAACGGCTCCGCCATCATTGCCTTCTTCACAGGAGAGAATCGTCCCTGGGAAAGTGGGATTAAACTTGTATGTGCACACACAGACAGCCCATCCCTTAAAATCAAGCCCATTCCTGAAATCAAGACCAATGACGCAATACGTCTTGGTGTGGAAGTCTATGGAGGTGTTCTGCTCAATAGCTGGTTTGATAGAGGGCTGAATCTTGCAGGACGAGTAACAGCTCTGAGTGCAGATGATGAGGAGAAAGAGACTCTTTGTACAGTACTAGTCAATTATGATGCTCCTCTGGCTGTCATTCCGTCGCTTGCGATTCACCTTGACCGTGAGGCAAATACTAAAAGGGTACTAAACCCTCAAGTTGATATGCCACCTCTGTTCAGCATATCTGGTCAATCTAAAAAATCTAACATTAACCAGTTAGAAAAATCAGATTTGCAAAACAGATTTGACTCTTCTAGTAGTTCTACTTTCTTAGGCAGCAGCATAAAATCATTCAAATCATTGTTGCTGGAACAGGCTATCAAAGAAAATTCCAATATCCATATCAAAGAGGTTCTTGATTTTGACATGAGCTTCTCCGATGCTCAACCACCATTTTTTACTGGACTAAATCAGGAGATTATATCTGCCCCCCGTTTAGACAACCTTTTATCGTGTCATGCGGGTCTTAAAAGCCTTGTGCGTGCTGACGGCCCTGTTCCGTGTATATTGGTTTGCACAGATCATGAGGAGGTGGGAAGTGATACCTCTGCAGGTGCAAGAGGATCTTTTCTAAACTCGGTGCTTTCACGAACCATTCCTGATCCTGAAAAAAAAATCCGTGCGACCACTAAATCTTTTATGATCTCTTTGGACAATGCACACGCCTTGCATCCTGCCCATTGTGACCGTCATGATTCAAACCATATACCCAGGCTCAACCATGGCCCTGTACTAAAGGTTAACGCATCCCATAGATATGCATCAGACAGTGAATCTGCAGCACTGTTTCGCTATATCTGCAAACTTGCTGACATACCCTTGCAGACTTTTGTAATGCGAAGTGACATGCCCTGCGGAAGCACCATCGGGCCTGCCATGTCGTCAGCTACAGGAATTAAAACCGTTGATGCCGGAGCTCCCACCCTTGGAATGCATGCTATTCGTGAACTGACCGGTGCAGGTGATCCTTTTATGGTATTTCAGGTACTCAACCACTTCTTCTATATGGAATCCCAGCTGCTTGTCTCCCCGACATGATGCAACCGTTTTATCCTTGACATAAAATGATAGTATGGTTATATCGCTTAAGTTAATAACCATTAGCGTTGGATTTTTTACAATCTTGTATTGATGTTTTGTAAGCTCTTTATTAGGGCGACTTCAGTATAGAGCAATTTGAGCTGTTATTTTATGGAGTAAAATATTTTTTATGATGCCAAATCAATTGATAGATCTTAACCGGCAATTAGAACTCAATAAAGAAAAAATTTTAACACTATGGTTTGAAGCTGCAATCAGCTCCTATCCTGAAGATACTGCCAGATTACTTGGAAAATCGAAAAACAGGTTTGACAATCCTGTTGGAAATATAACACGTCAGAGCCTGGAAGATACCTTTGACAATATTATAAGAATGTCACTTGCTGAAAATTACAAAGATTATACTAACAGCAAACATAGTCAAACTAACAAAGAGCATGTGGGTCAGAACAGGGTAGAGAATTCTCTTGATCCAGTGATCCGTATCAGGGCAGTACAAAATTTTTCTGCATCCCAGGCCGTGGCATTTGTATTTGAATTGAAAGCCATTGTTAAATCGGTACTTGGAAAACTGCCGGATGAATCCTTTAACTACAGGGTTGACCTGGTTGCCCTTGCTGCATTTAACCGGTTTATGAAGTGTAGGGAAAATATATTCCTCTTAAAAGCAACTGAAGCCAAAAGACGGGTTCACAGTGCTTTTGAGAGGGCAGGTTTAGTAACTGAGCTTACGGAGGATGAACTTCTTGGCTCAAGCAAATCTTAAATCAGGTCAATCACATTTAAATGCTCTATAAATAAGGCTTCAGATGAGTTAGCTTGGAAGCCAAGGCTGCTAAAACCATGAAGTGCCGTCTATCCGTTCGATTTAACAAATTGATGAATAGAGACATCTTAAGTTCTTTCGTTTAAACCGGCCAATTTATTGAGTACTATTATGATGACCGAAAATTGTGAGGTGGTTGGAATATGAATCAAAAGTACATGTTACCCCTGGCAGGCGTGTTCCTGCTCTTTCTGCTGGCATATGCAGGGGTTGAGGGAGCCGGACTTCAGTGGTTCTTCGGGATTGTCATTCCCTATCTTGCGGTTATTGCCTTTATTTGGGGCTTTGTAAACCGCGTGATGGGATGGGCATCCTCGGCAGTTCCCTTCCGGATTCCTACAACGTGCGGACAGCAGAAATCGCTTCCGTGGATCAAACAGAACTGTATTGACAACCCTGATAAAGCATCAGGTGTGTTTATCCGCATGCTTCTGGAGATCTTTCTATTCAGATCTCTGTTCAGGAATACAAAGGCAGCTTTCAACAGAGACGAAAACAACAGACTCACCTATTCATGGGAAATATTTCTGTGGGTTGGAGCACTGGCGTTTCACTATGGATTTCTTGTGGTGCTTATACGGCATCTTAGATTTTTTATGGAGCCTGTTCCGGCATCTCTTGCATTTCTTGAGTATGTTGATGGTATTGTACAGATCGGCCTTCCCGGTATTTTCCTCTCCGGCTTAGTTCTTCTTGCGGCAGCACTGTTTTTGCTTGCAAGAAGGATCTTTGATGTCAAAGTTAGCTACATATCCCTTGCTGCAGACTACTTTCCGCTGTTTTTGATTATCGGAATCGCGGCAACTGGCATCGCCATGAGGTATTTTACAAAAGTAGATATCACCGGAGTAAAGGAATTTACAATGGGTCTGGTAACCTTTCATCCCGTAATTCCACCGGGAGTTGGAGGCCTTTTTTATGCTCATGTTCTAATGGTAAGTGTCCTGTTTGCCTATTTCCCCGTAAGCAAACTAATGCATGCCGGAGGGATATTCTTGAGCCCCACAAGGAATATGGCAAACAATACCCGTGCAAAAAGACATGTTAACCCCTGGAACTATGCTGTGGATGTTCATACTTATGAGCAGTATGAAGACCATTTCAGAGATAAAATGATAGAAGCTGGGCTTCCAGTGGACAAGGAGGAGTAATAGATGTCTGACGAACTTAAACCCGATGCCCTATTGGACAGGATAGATTACACCCCTGCTGCTGGCAGCTGGATGGATAGCACTGTCCAGATCATGCCCGGGATGTACTGCTATGCTGCAAAAGCAGAGAGCGTTGAGACCCTGGGGCTTCCAAATGCCAGAACATGGAACCCCCTGGAGGATGACTGGAAGCTGCCTGAAAACTGGCAGGAAATTATCCATAATGCCATCAAGGAGCGGCTGGAAAAATTCAGAACATTTAAAGTGTTCATGGATATCTGTGTCCGATGCGGTGCCTGTGCAGATAAATGCCACTTTTTCCTTGGAACCGGTGATCCCAAGAACATGCCGGTACTTAGAGCTGAGCTTTTGCGTTCTGTTTACAGAAATGATTTTACCAAAGCTGCCCAGATTCTGAAAATGATTCCAGGTGGAGAGAAACTCTCTGGTGGAAGACCCATGACTCTTGATGTCCTAAAAGAGTGGTGGTATTACTTTTTTCAGTGCACCGAGTGCCGCAGATGCTCTGTCTTCTGCCCATATGGAATTGATACTGCAGAAATCACAATCATGGCAAGGGAGATATTTAACCTCTTAGGATTGAATATAGATTGGATTGCAACACCTGTTTCCAACTGCTACAAAACTGGTAACCATCTTGGTATTCAACCACATGCTTTCAAGGATATGCTTGAGTTTTTTGCAGAAGATATTGAAGAGATCACCGGCGTCAATGTTGAACCTCAGTTCAACAAAAAGGGTGCTGATATTCTTTTTATCACCCCTTCAGGTGACGTATTCGCAGATCCAGGCACGTACACCTGTCAGGGATATCTGATCCTCTTTAAATATCTTAAAGACAAATATGGCCTTGATGTCACCTGGAGTACTTATGCATCTGAGGGAGGAAATTTCGGATTCTTTACATCTCATGAGACCATGAAGCGGCTCAATTCCAAGATGTATGCCGAGGCAAGACGTCTTGGCGTCAAGTGGATCCTTGGTGGTGAATGCGGTCATATGTGGCGTGTAATCCATCAGTATATGGATACCATGAATGGTCCCGCAGATTTTCTCGAAGAGCCTGTCAACCCGATTACCGGAACCAAGTTTGAGAACGCAAAATCTACAAAAATGGTTCACATAACCGAATTTACAGCAGATCTTATCAAACACGGAAAACTTGAGCTGGATAAGAGCAGAAACGCTAACCGTATCATGACCTTTCATGACTCCTGTAACACCTCAAGGGGTATGGGACTCCTTGAAGAACCAAGGTATGTGATTCAGAATGTGTGTGATAACTTCTTTGAGATGCCCCCCAACACAATACGGGAGCAGACATTCTGCTGCGGAAGCGGTTCCGGTCTTAATGCCGGTGAGAACATTGAGTTAAGAATGGCCGGTGGGCTTCCCAGAGCAAATGCAGTAAAATATGTCCATGAAAAGTTCGGTGTCAATACTCTTGGAACCATCTGTGCAATTGACAGAGCCGCCCTCTCCACACTTATGGAATACTGGGTACCGGAAGTACAGGTTTATGGTATCCATGAGCTGGTTGGAAATGCTCTGATTCTGCCGGGTGAAAAAGAGAGAGAGACCGACCTTCGTTTAGAACCCCTGCCCGGCATGGAGGATGAAGATGAGTAAGAATGCAATAATAGCAGGACTTGTGGTTTTTGTCATAGCCGCACTCTTTCCGTTCTGGTTCAACATTGGCGGAACCAATGCTGCTCCGGAGATTGAGCTGTCTGCTAAAGCCAAGGCCGCCAAAAAGTGTGTTCTGGACAAATATGACATGAGAGCAAACCACATGACCATTCTTGATGACTGGAGAGACTCTGTAGTAAGAGATTCCGACAGAATGTACAAAAGTACCAATGGAAAAGAGTTTGAAATGAGCCTCTCCACAGGTGAAAACTCTTGTCTTGGCTGCCACACAGACAAGGAAAAATTCTGCGACAGGTGTCATAATTATGCGTCAGTTGCACCCTATTGCTGGGAGTGTCACACAGACCCCAAGGAGGTAACCCAATGAAAAAGAGCAGAAAAAGCTTTCTAAAGAAGAGTAGAAGAAGCTTTCTCAAGGCAGCAGGGATATCTGCGGTCGCCATTGGTGCAGCTCCGGCAATAAAGGCTGTGGCTGTAGCATCAGGTGGGGGTTCCGCCAGTTCTATTCCTGTTGTATCCCCAAAAGCTGAGGCACTGACTGCCAAACGGTGGGGAATGGTAATTGATACGAGTAAAATTACAGATGAAGTTGTAGAGGGTGTTACAGCAGCATGCCGTAATGCTCACAATATCCCTGATTTCACTATTGAACCTGATGCGGAGAAGTATCCCAACACACGCCCTGCCAAAAAAATGCAGGAGATTAAATGGATCTGGGAAGAGCACTATCAGTATGCGTTTCCTGAGATGGAAGATGAGTTTCTTGCTGAAAAATATAAATCCCTTCCATTTCTTGTCACCTGCAACCACTGCAAAAATGCACCATGTGTCCAGGCATGTCCCACCAAGGCTACTTTTAAACGGGAAGACGGTATTGTCATAATGGACTTTCACCGCTGTATTGGATGCCGTTTCTGCATGGCTGCCTGTCCTTATGGCTCAAGAAGTTTCAACTTCAGGGATTCAAGACCGTTTATTGAAAAGATAAACCCCGAGTTTCCGGTTCGATCAAAGGGTGTTGTGGAAAAATGCAACCTTTGTGCCGAACGCCTTGCCAAAGGCGAACAGCCTGCATGTGTTGAGGCATCAGAAGGTGCCATTGTGGTAGGAGATCTGGAAAATCCGGAGTCTGAAGTACGGGTTCTTCTGAACGAAAACTATGCAATACGACGTAAGCAGGAGCTTGGAACCGAGCCTTCTGTTTACTATATCATGTAAGAGGGGCTAAGTATGCTTGAAATAGCTATCAAAGGAAGCAAAAAGTACTGGATATGGCTGGGGGCATTACTTGCAGTCATGACCGCTGCTTTTGCGGTTTATATTGACCAGTTTATGAACGGTCTGATGATTACTGGCATGAGCCGGGATGTATCATGGGGATTCTATATCGCAAATTTCACTTTTCTTGTTGGTGTTGCAGCAGGAGGTGTTATGGTTGTTATTCCTTATTATCTCCACAATTATGAGAAATTCCACAGAATCACTATTCTTGGTGAATTTCTGGCTGTAGCCTCATTGATAATGTGCCTTATGTTTATTGTAGCAGATCTTGGGCAACCAACAAGAATGCTCAATGTCCTTCTCTATCCGACACCCAACTCCATGCTATTTTGGGATATGTGTGTTCTCAACGGCTATCTTTTCCTCAACATTGTAATTGGATGGAAGGTGCTTGAGGCAGAGAGGAATCAGGTCAAACCTCCGGAGTGGACAAAACCTCTGATTTATCTCTCCATCCCGTTTGCAATAGGTATCCACACAGTTACCGCCTATCTGTACTGCGGACTTCCTGGAAGAGGATTTTGGCTTACCGCAATTCTTGCACCAAGATTTCTTGCCTCTGCATTTGCGGCCGGACCATCTTTTTTGATTCTTCTGTGCTACATTGTACGCAAATTCACAAAATTTGACCCGGGCTGGGAAGCTATGCAGACACTGTCAAAAATAGTATGCTATGCTCTTATAGCCAATGTTTTCTTCTTCTTCTGTGAGGTTTTTGTCGTATTCTACAGCAAGATTCCAGGACACATGTCCCATATCAAATATCTCTTCTTTGGTCTGCATGGACATGATGCATTGGTTCCCTGGATGTGGACATCAATGACTCTGATGTTTGTCGCTATTGGGCTGCTTTTGGTTCCAGCATTAAGAAACAATCAGACATTACTGCCATTTACCTGCATCATGGTTTTTGTTGGTACATGGATTGACAAGAGTCTTGGCATGATCTCCGGCGGATTTGTTCCATCTCCGCTGCATCATGTTACAGAGTACATTCCCACAGTTCAAGAGGTCGTTATAAGCCTCGGAGTTCTTGCAACCGGACTTCTCATTCTTACGGTTCTCTTCAAACTTGCAGCTACCGTGAAGGAAGAAGTAAGGGGATAAATACGCATTAGTATCGAATCTCCAACTTGATCGATCCTATTCAAAATCAAAAAGTTTTACAGTAACATTTTGGTCTTAAATAGAGATATGATCTTCGATCTCAAACAATTGCCCGTTGATAATCTTTTATGATTGTCAACGGGCTTTTTATTTTTCAAATGACCTAAATCTTGCAATAATTGCAGACATACCGCTTATGTTCTTTATTTTGGACTCTTTTTTATTTAATATGTCAGAATAATGATATGCTGGATACTTGAATTTTTTGAAAAAACAATGGGGGTGATATTATGGGAGAAGCAGCAGTTGAAGATAGACTGAGTTCATTAGAAATAGTGTTAGAGAGCTTTATAATGTCAACTCATGTAATGATCAGAGAAATAAAAAATGAGAATGCAAAAATGAAGCAGGATACTGCAAAATTCAAAGAAAACATGGACAAAACCATTACAGAGATGAAGCAGGATACTGCAAAATTCAAAGAAAATATGGACAAAACCATTACAGAGATGAAGCAGGATACTGCAAAATTCAAAGAAAACATGGACAAAACCATTACAGAGATGAAGCAGGATACCGCCAAATTCAAAGAAAATATGGACAGAACCATTATAGATATCAAGCAAACTGCCATAAAAATGGAGCAAGACACTATAAAGATGAAAAAAGAACTCAACAAACAATGGGGAGACCTTGCCAACAAAATGGGCACGATTGTTGAAGATATTGTTGCTCCCAATATTGCTGGAATAGCAAGGCAATATTTTCAGGTTGAAGAGTTTGCTTTTTTTGCAATACGTGTAAAGTGCCAGAGCACGATAAATCATAAGGTTGTCAGGGAGTTTGATGTCATTGCAGTGTCTAATGAATTTTTCTTCATCAATGAGACCAAATCCACAGTAAAAATGAGCTATGTAAACGATTTTATTGATGCTCTAAAAAATATCTATGAATATTTTCCACAAAACAGGGAGAAGAAACTTATTCCAATCTTTTCAGCTTTACATATACCTTATGATATTCAAAACTACTTAACCAAACACAATATTTATGCAATGAGCATGAAAGATGACACTATGGATCTTATCAATTTTGAAGAGATCATGCGAAATGATGGATTCGTGAAAAATCTTGAATAGACCGGTTGATAAATTTTAACTTCCTTATTTAGGCATGTTATTCATCACCCTTGATAAATTTGAGTGCTTACTTTGCAATTTATAATACCACTTGGGAGAAATAATGAGGCATACACGAATTGGAATTTTTTTATATTTGACAGCATTGAACCTGCTATTTCTTAACATACCTGGTTTGAGCCCTCAGTTAAGCCTTTTTTCAGGAATGCTTATTATTTTGATAGGCTTGTCAGCATTAATTACTATGTCAACATCTTCATTGCTATGTCGGCCATTCGGGTTCGATTTATCAGAAGATCAAAAGAGATTTGTTGCTCAAAGTGGAGAGATCAAGGCTTTTGTCGTGAAAGATATGCTGCTACCTTTATTATGGGCAACATTTTTTTATGCTTTATTTCGTACATATTATATTTACAGCTCAAGTGTGTGGTACATTTTTCAATCATTTTCCACTGCTATCTCAAATGCGGTTCTAAAAAACACACCTCATCCCCAGACTCTTGGACAAAGTGCCATAGGAATACAGATCTCGATGGTTTTTGTATGTTATTATGCGGGACTGATGGTATGCTTAAAAAAACAGGATAAATTGTGGGCTATTACAGGAGCAGTTTCTGTACCATTGATGACTGTTGTCTGGCTTTTCATGCTTCAATATTTTAGATCTATTATTATCTTTTTTATTTCAGATGGAGATCCACAACCTTTTGACTTGCAGATATTCTTGTTATTGGCGAATCTATTTCCAGTTATTTTGATAAGCCATAAAATTAAACCCAATATATCATCAAAAAAAATGGGGAGGTTTGAAGCTTTTGTATTGCTACTGCTTTTGTTATCTGCTTTTTCAATTAATGTAGTCTATAAATTCTCAATACCCCATGCCAAAAATCAAAAAATTGTTTTTTGTGATAAGGGTGCAATGTGGACAAAGCCTTATTATGGTAAACATTTTGGACAAAATAGTTCTGGGATGTTCGGAATACTTCCTGAGTATCTCAAACTCAAGGGGTATCAGACCGAGCTGACAAATAATTTAATAACTTCATCCATCCTCAAAGATGCTGGTGTAGTTGTTGTATTTAATCCCCGCTATGACTTTACTGATGAAGAACAAACTGCAATATATTCTTTTATAGAAAATGGGGGAGCTCTTCTTGTTGCCGGAGATCATACTGATGTGGCAGGAATCATGAAGCCCATAAATAGATTGGTTAAACCTTTTAATATAGCCCTTAACTTTGACACGGCCTTGCCCATCTCATCAGGATGGGACAATTCCCTTGAAAAAAGAAACCACTATATAAATAGAGATCTTTATAATGACTATGACACCTCCATCTGGGTGGGTGCATCTTTAAATATTTCTCCCCCTGCCATGCCAGTCATTACAGGTAAAAGAGGTTGGGCTGACATGGGAAACTATTTTAACTCAAAACGGGCTTTTCTTGGTGATTATAAACGTGACGGCAAAGAGATTATGGGAGATATTGTCCTTGTAGCAGAATCAAATTACGGAAAGGGAAAAGTGCTTGTTTTTGGAGATACCTCCACTTTCCAGAATGTCTCAATTCCATTGAATTATCTTTTTATTGATAACATCTTTAAGTGGTTGCAAAGCGATTCTAATCGGTTATTCCAAAAAACAATGTTAATAATCTTCCTTGTGATCTCTGTTTTTGCAACTGTTGCAATGATCAAAAAAAGTGCATCTCCTGCTTATATTGCAGCAGGAATACTCGTATTGGGCATTGGAACTTATGCTTGTGATTCATTATGGTCTAAATTTTTTATATATAACGACCATGTCCTTATTGGCACAACTAAGAATGAAAGTCTCATGATTACAGATAGTTCAAAAGACTTTCATATAAAAGAATCCACTGAAGTCATAAGTCAAAATATCGTCGAGGGTAAAAATTCCATGGGAGCTGTTGAATATAAATTTGCCTTGATTGATGCATATCACTATGGCAGATTTTCTCGTTTTGGCCCAAAAGATAACAGTCTCTGGGGCTTATCTCTCAATCTTATGAGAAATGGCTATATCCCATTATTCATAAAAGAGTTTACAGATGAAATTTTGGCAAAAGGCGATCTTCTTTTTATTGTTTCACCGACAAAGAAATTATCCTCTGAAAATATAAGCAGGATTGAGCACTTTATGGATAATGGTGGAAGAGTGATTTGGTCAGTAGGTTGGGAAGATATTGATGCATCTGCTTCTGGGTTGGAGCAACTGGGTTTTCAAGTAGATGCTGTTCCACTTGGGCCTGGCAAAGTGGATACTAAATTGGGATCTGTTGAGTTTGTTGAAGCATGGCCGGTAATTTATAATATGGATTCCGCAAATTCAGTGTCTGGTCAAAATAACACAATGCATAACGGCAATATTGAAATCGATAACACTTTGAATGTATTGGCCAAAAAATTTGATTATCCGGTTATTGTGACAAAACAAAATGGCAAGGGAAAAATAACGGTAATTGGCGATTCACAGTTCTTTCTAAGTAAAAATATTGAGACTTATGAAAAATATAAACTTGAAAACATTGCTTTTTTCAAAAATTTGATTCAAAGGGGGCTGAAATAGTGTCAGGTATGGGTACAATATGGTTTTCCGTTATCTCGTCTTCGTTTGTGTGGCTCTATATTCTTCCAACTTTTACTCCGGTAATGCAAAATGCTCTAATATTCTTTTTAATATTTTTTCTGTTGTCAACTGCCGGATTTTTTTTTCATATTGAGTCTCAATATAAAGGACAATTATATGGTATTTCGATCAAATTAGCACTCTCCATGTTTCTGACTCTATCTTCTCTTTTAGTTCAGGCTCTTTTCACACCTTTGATCTATATATTTCTTTCAAGATATCATGAAGTAAAATTTTTGAATTATATAACTTTTCCTCTGATCAAATTTTTCGGACTTCCAGCAAGTATCAGTGACGGTATTATCTATATTTCAACTTTTGACGATCTCTTAGCTTTTCCGGGACTTCTTGAAAAATTCAATCTATATCTTGTAATCTATATACTTATCGCAGGGACGATGGCTATACTCTTGTTTCATCCATCTTTGAAAAAATGGTTTGTCTTTTCGCTGATCACCATTTTTTACGGATATATACGATATGTCGTTATGATTTTTATTTACGCACAGGTAGATGATGCAAAAATCTACTGGGATCCTATTATTTCGACAGTCAGCTTTATACCCCTTTTGCTGCTACTATGGTGGTGGCTACCAGTCAAGAAGATTGACATTGGCAAGATATCACATAAAGATATTGCCAATAACGCATTCAAATATCGTAACGCCATGCTATATTCCTTTATCCTGTTTTTTTTAGCATCAGGACTGTTTTTCTTTCATGACCCTGGAAAAAAGAAAGATGGCCGGATACTTATAGATGAAAAACACAGCAATTGGGAGTGGTCAACCCGAAAATTTGATACAAGCTGGTATGGAAGGCAATCTACATATAACTATTACTGTATGGCAGACTATCTTGATAAATTTTATACTGTATCTCATAATCAGGATGAAATACTTACTGAAGACCTTTTATCAAAACATGATATATTAATTTTAAAAACCCCTACCAATCCCTATTCAGATGATGAGATCAAAGCTGTTGTCAGTTTTGTTGAAAATGGTGGAGGGCTGTGGCTCATCGGTGATCATACAAATGTATTTGGCATGAGTTACTATATAAATTTTCTGGCAAAACAATTTGATCTCCTATTTCACTATGACAGCACATATGACCTTCAAACCGGAAAACTCAGTGTTTATAAACCTCCTGGAATTCTATCTCATCCCATAGTCAATTTTATGCCGCCTTTCCTCTTTGCTACGTCATGCACCCTTTCTGCTCCCTTATCTGCTGAAAATGTCATGATAGGTTATGGCCTCCGAACAAGGCCTCTTGCCTATTCTGGAAGGAGTTTTTTTCACCAGGATCCCACAACTGACTATGAGTTTGGCCTTTTTCTCCAAAGTGCGGCTGTAAAGTATGGAAAAGGGAGGGTCGCAGCTTTTACAGACAGCACCTGCTTTTCAAATTTTTATATGTTTATTCCCGGAAAGCCCGAGCTTGCACTTGGAACAATTGAATGGCTCAATAGAAAAAACAGTAACCCTTTAATCAAGTATGCTATATGGCTTGGCACTGTTTTTATTTTATTCCTTACTGCAAGAAAAAAGTTTTTTCTCAAAACATGGAACTCTTTTGATGATAATCCGGATGTGATGAAAAAAATTCTTTTTATCCCTATTGGCACAAGTGCTGTTTTAGGCTTGATATTAGGGCTTCTCACCTTTGATTATCTAAACAAGATGAACTATAAATTTCCCTCTTCACGACAACCATACAAAACAATTGCGTTTGAATCTGAACATTCAGATATGGTCCTGCCTGTTGACAGGCTTGTTGACAAAGAACCAAATAACTATCACACCTTTTTTGTCTGGACACAGAGACTTGAGTATGTTCCTTCATTTGATGGTTTTAATAATACATTTTCGTCTCAGAAAGATATGGTAGTCCTTATTAACCCCGTTAAAAAATTTTCTGATGATGAGAAAACTGTTATTGATCAATATATCAAAGAAGGAGGTAAACTTTTAGTTATGGATGATCCTGAAAATAAGCATTCAACATCCAATCAATTGTTGAGTCACTTTGATATAAAAATAGATTTCACAGGAATTGAGAATTCATACCTGCTAAATCCATATTCATCCATGAAGTTAAAAATTGATCATGCTGGTGCAGTGGAAGGTGGAAAGAGCATATTAAAAAGCCAAAATAAAAAAGATTATTTTGCTGTAAAAAAATATGGTAAAGGCTTTATAGGA
This sequence comes from Desulfamplus sp., assembly GCA_015231705.1. Taxonomy (GTDB): domain Bacteria; phylum Desulfobacterota; class Desulfobacteria; order Desulfobacterales; family Desulfobacteraceae; genus Desulfamplus. The sequence goes on from JADGBC010000031.1 coordinate 27,329, forward strand.
GTAATGGGAGACTCATCTGTTTTTACAAACAATAGTATGGGAGATACGCAAATATTGCCTGATCAATATCAAAAACAGATTTATCAACTGGAATTTTTGATTATTAAGGCTATGGAAAAATTTAAATAGGGCAAAAATAGTGCTTGCTTTGTCTTTTTTTTTAATTATATAATATTTGCCTACTTACCTACAAATATAGATTTCCAGAAAAATCTTTTGGTTAAACAAGCCCTTTGTTCATGGTTTCAGGCAGCATTTCCACCAATTTAATTATCTGTAAAACTATATATTAAGAAGTAGGTTAAATGGTTCGCCTGCCGGATTTTTTTTATCGCCAATTGATTTATGTTTTTTTACCATGAAAATAGATTGTGATTTTCATGGTAAGGGGTGGCCACGCAATGGCCATGAAGGTTTATTCAGTCTCAGAGACCACATAAGCGTTCCACAATAGGCTGTGACGACATATGTAATTAAAATTTATATGTCGTAAACTTAAGTTGAGACAGTGAAACACTGTCTCTAACTTATATTTTTATTGCTTATTGAAAACTTATGCAACCGTCTCTGCCTTATTTGATAACATAGCTTTATTGGTATGCTTCATTTGTCGGTTTACATTTTCTTTAACCGCATTCCCATTTTTAGGGGGATTCTTTCAAAAAAAGTGTAAACTACTTTTGATGTGATATGAAGTATGCCGCTTTATTAGGCAGATTTTTTAGGGAATTTCTGGCAAGGCAGATAATATTACACCCCCCAAAAGTACAAGGAGGAATCTTATGACGTCACCAAAAACTTTGGTCGGTTACAGATCGGTAATAGGTTGTATTGTTGTTGCAATGCTTATGCTTGCTGTTGAAGTCAATGCATCCACTACAAAAGAGACTAAAGACTCGCCTCTTTTTGCCTCGGAGCTTAGCACTTCTGTGGCATCAATGAATCGATTTGCCGAAGTGGAAGATGGAGATCTCTCTTTTACAATGAATGCCGATATTCCATTCTGCACAGTTAGAGAAACAATGGATGCGGATTCAGAAGCATGTAAAAGTGAGAGTGAGAAAGCTCCCAGAATATTCTCAACTTTTGATGGCTTCAGTGGTATTTTGACGGTACCATGTCTTGCTATTCCTGGAGTAGAGCCTTTTTTTGGAGTATTTGAGCTGTATAACTGGCAGGAGAAGAAGTATAAATTTCGTATTGATAAATATGCTCCATCTCCACTGGAGTCAGAATTTTGTGCAAAAGTTGACCCTGACACACTCCTTGTAACTCTTCCTTTTGTAAAAACTGGGGGAGCCACCTACTATGTCGAGCTCAAACTTATCAACGTTGAAGAGCTTATTTTTCAGGCGGTAGTTTTCAATAAAAGACAGAATGTGCCTGATCATGAAGACACGATGAATCCCATGGATGACAGATGCGAATTTCCTCAAACAATGAATCCCATGGACTTTGAGTGTGACGACATTATACCGGAAACCATGAATCCTCTTGAGTGTGATGATTTTGCTCAGACCATGAACCCCATGGATTTCAAATGCCAGTTAAAAGAGACCATGAACCCCATGGATCCCAAATGTCAGTTAAAAGATACCATGAACCCCATGGACAGAAGATGTCAACTCAGACAGACCATGAATCCAATGGATCGAGAGTGTGATAAAGAGATCAAGATGACCATGGATCCTATGGATAGAGATTGCGAAATTGCTCAGACAATGAATCCTATGGATAAAAATTGCGAGGGAGTTATTGGGGAGACAGCCAATCCAATGGATCCATACTGTGAATTCACTGAAACCATGGATCCCATGAATTTTATTTGTATATTGACACAGACAATGAATCCAATGGATAAAAATTGCTCAGATGATTTTGAACCAACCATGAATCATATGGATATCAACTGTATTGACGACTCAATGAAACCGACCATGAAGATGGAAGACCCAAGGTGCCAGCCCACAGAGACCATGAAGATGGAAGACCCAAGGTGTCAGCCCACAGAGACCATGAAGATGGAAGATCCACGGTGCCAGCCCACAGAGACCATGAAGATGGAAGATCCACGGTGCCAGCCCACAGAGACAATGAAGATGGAAGATCCAAGGTGTCAGCCCACAGAGACAATGAAGATGGATGATCCAAGGTGCCAGCCTACAGAGACAATGAATATGGAAGAACCAAGGTGTCAGCCCAAAGAGACAATGAAGATGGAAGATCCAAGGTGTCAGCCCACAGAGACAATGAAGATGGAAGAC
>JADGBC010000032.1 GCA_015231705.1 Desulfamplus sp.
GATTTGAAAAAAAGTGAGTTTTTGCAGTCCCTTACTGACGAGATGCTGGAAAAACTTCTCCCCATCACAGAGGTGCTGGAAGTTGAGAGTCGTGAAATCATATTTAATGAGGGCGATCCTGCTAAAAATTTTTATCTTGTCAAGTCAGGTAGGGTGCTTCTTGAACAGAAACTGGCAAAAGATGTATTGGTTAACGTAAGAGCCATTGATCCAGGTGAAGCCTTTGGCCTTTCTGTTGTACTCAATAAGGATAATTGTGCAATGACAGCTATCTGCGATGAGGCCGCAACTCTTTTTGTAATTAATGGTAATGATTTGTGCAATCTTATGGAAGAAGATCACTCCATAGGATACCTTTTTATGCAACACACGTCAAAAGTTCTTCACAAACGCTGGTTAATGAGAACAGAACAATTTATCAAAACTCTCAAGACTCATCCAGACATTAGTGCTCTCGAAACTATGTAGCAATATTATTGAGTGTAAAGTCAACGGTCCCTACTCTCTTGATAAGCTAGGGTTCATACCCCGCCCCTTGGGGTGGGGTGCTTAATATAGAAAGTTTATATAATTGATTGATACAATAAGGTTTTATCATATTTTTGTGATGCATTAAGCAATCATGGTGGTTTTATGTGAAAGTCTCTTTAAATAGCTGTACTTATGTGGCTTTCATTCTTCGCTGTTACCGAAAGCCAATATTTCGCTCCGGCCGTGATGCATACTCCAATTTTCAGAAGTATTCCAAAAAAGCACATTCATATCCCACATTGAGCACTCTATACATAACTATTTGAAATAATTGAATTATAATTTTTGGTTAAAATTGACCACTTATAATAAAATAAATAGGTTATATCGTTTGCTGCTCAATGTGGGTCATATGAGAGTATTCGTGTAATGCAGCCAAAATTGATGCTCTCGTAAAAAATCAATTTTTCAAAACTCGCCGCAAATAAAATCAACAGGTTATAACCTGAAAAACTGTTGATTCGGGACTTTTTACGAGACCATCAAAATTGACAGAGACAGAGTTCAAATCCTGCTTCGAGTGCCACGCTACCGGTTATGGTCAACCAGAGGAGGATTTGTCTCAGAAGCCAATACTCCAAACCTGAAACATGCCGGATGCGAAGTGTGTCATGGTCCAGGAAGTATTCATATAGAATCTTAAGATCCGGAAGATATTAAAGCAAATCTCTCTATTGAGGATTGCAATCGATGCGTAACCCTTCTTGCCCTTAATGCGAAAATTGAAGCTGCACGGGCAGGTGCTGCGGGGAAAGGTTTTGCAGTTGTTGCTGCAGAGATCTCTGAGCTTGCCACTGCTACATCCAACGCCACGATCAATGTGGATAAAACTTTACGCTGGATGAAAGAAAAAGCTAAAGAGACTGTTTTAGATATTCGCAGTGTTTCAAAAACTATTGAAGATTCAGAAGAGGCAATTACAACAATTGCCTCGGCAGTTGAGGAGCAGGCAATTACTACCCAGGAGATCTCCAACAATATTGCTCAAATTTCTCAGGGAATAGCCATTGTGAACCAAACAGTAAATAAGGGTGCTGCCAATGCCAAAAAAGTTGCGGAAGATATCGCTGTTATAGATGTAGCTGCTGATGATATTACCGGTAACAGCCATGATGTAAATGAAAAATCCATCCAACTTGAAAAAATGGCTGATCAGCTCATGGAGATGATGAGATATTTCAAAATATAGTCGACATGCAGACATCCTTCATAACAAACCCAAAGTAGTTTACACTTTTTTTGAGGCTATTTTCGAAAAAGGGGCGTTTGCTTAAAAAAGTGTAAACTGGAAAATGAAGGATGCCGACATGCAGATAAATTATCTGGGAGGAGGTATGAGTTCTAGGCATAACTGGACAATAGGAAGACGTATTTTTATGGGCTTTTTGCTGGTTTTGGCTTTACTTGCCTTAACTGGTCTTGTCGCCTACTTTGGTGTAGGCACAATTGTGGGAAACGCAGAAGTTGTAATCAAAGGAAATAGGCTTGACGGTATGCTCGCCCAGAAAGAAGTTGACCATCTTAACTGGGCTTCGGCAGTTAATAATCTTCTAACCAACGAAAATGTGACCCATCTGGAAGTTCAGACAGATCCAACTCAGTGTGCTTTCGGCAAATGGCTGTACGGGCCGGAACGAAAAACTGCAGAAACACTGATACCCAGCCTGATACCGCTTTTTAAGTCCATTGAATCACCTCATAATACTCTTCACCATTCCGCTGTAGAGATCTCCAAAGTTTTTCGTCCTGTGGACATCTCCATGGGCAATTTTTTAATGGAAAAAAAGGTTGACCATCTTATCTGGACACATAAAGTCAAGGATGTTTTCATCAACCAGAATACAACGAGGATTGATGTGCAGACCGACTGCACCCAATGCTCCATGGGAAAATGGCTCTATTCGGAGAAAATCAGGAGTCTTATGCTCGCTGACCCTGAGTTTGATCAGCTTGTCCAGGCTCTGAAACCCCCTCATGAAAAATTGCACTCTTCTGTTATTGAGATAAACAGGTTGCTTGAATCCGGGCAACGGGATGGGGCCATTAACTATTATAGCGAGTTTACTGATAAATTTGCACATGAGACTCTGGAAAAGCTGGATGCTCTTTTTTTATGGCACAAAGAACGGTTGGAAGGGATGTTAAAAGCTAATAAAGTTTATGCAACAGAGACTCTGCCGTCACTGGAACAGACTCAATCCATGTTGCAGCAGATCAGAGCTGAAGCCCGTGCCAATATTATGACCGAGGATGTTATGCTGGACTCTGCTCACCACACCAGGAGTGCTGTCATGGTAATTTCCATCATTGCTGTGATAGCAGGTTTGGGGCTTGCGTTCATTATCACATACGGCATTGTATCTACATTAAAGAGAGTCTCCTCTCAGATGGAAGAGAGTGCATCCCAGGTTGCTGATGCATCCAGCCAGATCTCTTCGACGAGCTTATCTCTTGCAGAGGGTGCATCACAGCAGGCAGCAACTATTGAGCAGACCTCCTCTTCTCTGGAAGAGATGGCTGCCATGACTCAGAGGAATGCAGAAGATGCAAGGGAGGCTAACTCTCTGATGCAGTTGGCTGACCAGGTACTTAAGGATGCCAATGATGCCATGAATGATCTGCGTCTTTCCATGGAGGATATTTCCAGATCCAGCCTGGAAACATCGAAAATAGTAAAGACAATTGATGAAATAGCTTTTCAGACCAATCTGCTGGCCCTTAACGCTGCTGTAGAGGCAGCAAGGGGTGGTGAGGCTGGGGCAGGTTTTGCCGTGGTGGCTGATGAGGTTCGGAATTTAGCACGCCGTGCCGCTGATGCTGCCAAAAACACCTCGATCCTGATAGAGGGGACAGTAAAGAAAATTGAGGAGGGGAGTAAAAAAGTTACCCTTACTAACGAGGCTTTTAACCAGGTTGCAGATAACGTCTCAAAGGGTGGCAGGTTAGTTAATAAAATAGCTTCGGCCTCTGGAGAGCAGGCCAAAGGTATTGATCAGGTGAGCCGTGGGGCGGTGGAGATCGGTAATGTAACTCAATTAAATGCCTCTAATGCTGAGGATTCGGCAAGTGCATCAGAGGAGATGAGTGCCCAAGCTGCCCAATTGAGAGATTTTGTTGCTGAGTTAATGGTGTTGGTAGGTAGTGATAAGTCCTCTAAGCATAGAAACTATGGTGAAGTATATTCGGTCAGGGATCAAAATATTCTGCCTGATACCACTGACCCAAAAAACAGAAAACGCCTGTCTGCTTCAGGTTAGATAGACCGATTTTAGGTGTAGTGGTTCTTCAAGTTTGAACTGTCTGTCGGGTGGATTTCAAAGCAATTCAAGATTTCAAGTACTTTTCTACCCGACAATCAAACCTTGAAAGAACAGTAGTGATTATCTGCTGGGAGTTGTCTATTGTTTAACCTGAATTTGAATAGATCTGTTAAGAGTCTGACTCAATAGTCTCTTGACACATGCTATCCATTTAGTTATTTGTTAGCCATAATTGTTCAGGTGCTCTATCGTGAAAATTAACTCTTGTTTTCATAATTCAGAGGTGGTCAAGATGTCATCTTTGTTTAAATAGAGCCTAACAGGGAATCCCGTGTAAATCGGGAGCGAGCCCGTCGCTGTAACTGGGGACGAACACAGTATATATGTCACTGATCTTTTTTGATAGATCGGGAAGGCACTGTCAGTAGAATGAACCGGAAGTCAGAAGACCTGCCTGAATGATGAACCTTGTATCTCGTGGACAAAAGAGAAGGTTCGTGATCTGATGGATAAAAAGGGAATCCCGGATTGACTTTATGTCAGTTCGGGTTTTTTTTGTTTTCACCTTCAAAACGAACTCGAACGTTCTAACTCAATTAAACTAAAAAAAATGCATGAAGGAGAAAGAAACATGAAAAGAAGCGTTGTAGAAAACAAAAAGATGGAACATAAATCCTTTTGCTGTGATTGTTCCCAGATTGAAATTTCTGAACAAAAAAAAATTACACTTAAAAAAAGAGTTATTAAGACAAGCTTGATGGTTTTGTTTACAATATTTTTCACCTTTACCACTTCAGACAGCGTGTTTGCAAAACATGGAGAGAAAAAACCGGAAAAAAAAGGAATTCTGCTTGTGGCATTTGGCTCCAGCGAAGCCAGTGCACAAATATCATTTGAGAACATTGATAAAAAAACAAAGGAGGCTTTCCCAGAGATTCCGATTTACTGGGCTTACACGTCTCATATTATAAGAAATAAACTTGCTGCACAGGGAAAGATTCTGGATGCTCCGGAAGTTGCTCTTGCAAAGATGCATACGGAAGGTTTTACCCATGTAGCAGTTCAAAGCCTTCACACTATTATGGGTGAGGAGTACGATGACCTTAAAAGGATAGTGAATGGATTCAGCCAGATGGGTGGATTTGAAAAAATCACAGTTGGCTACCCTCTTTTGTCAACACAGGAAGATATTGTACAAGTGGTTGAAGCCATTATCAACATCATACCAAAAGAGAGGAGGCCAGATGATGCTGTTATCTTGATGGGACACGGCTCCCCCCACCCTGCCAATGCTTTTTATGCGGCACTGATGTTCCAGATTCAGCTCAAAGATCCAAATATATTTGTGGGAACTGTTGAAGGGTATCCTGAGATTGCTGATATTCAGGCTATGATGGTCAAGAAGAATATTAAAAATGCCTATCTGATTCCATTTATGTCAGTTGCTGGCGACCACGCAAAAAACGACATGGCTGGTGATGAAGATGATTCATGGAAATCCATTCTTACCAAATCAGGGATAAAATGTGAGGCTATCTTGAAAGGTACTGCTGAATTTGATGATTTTGTTAATATCTGGGTGGATCATCTAAAAGTTGCAATGAGTCATTTTTAGAAAGAAGATGAGCGTGTGGAGATGACAACCTCAATTTGACCAGATGGGATAATATTTATTTTTTATTGTTCAAATTGACAATGATAGGATAAAAAAGGTGTTGAGAAGATAGATAGTGCTTCTTGGCACCTTTTTTTATTACTCAGGAATTTCCATAAGACATTTGCAGCGATACTGCTTATGTTCTTTGTTCTTAAAAATATTTCAGAGGAGTAACTGACATGATCGATTTTAAACCAAACTGCCTTCCCCTTCTGGTGGGAAGCCTGCCTATGGATAACCATCTTGAGGCCACTAACCTCGTTTTACAATATACCCCTGATATCCCTTTGTGGGTACAACTGCCTGTGTACAAAGAAGAGGGTATGCTCTATCAGTTTCTGCCAGGAATGCCGGGACTTGAGATAAAAGGGGATGATTTTTATATCGATACATCCAAAGAGTGCTTTGAAGATGAGGCACTCTCATTTTATGAAGAGTATATGTCAATACTTGAAGCCCCAAGTAAACTTGAAGCCTCTGAAAAAATCAAGAACTCAAGGTTTGCACTGACCGACAGAACAGCAAAAGGCTTTTCGGTCTTTATGGAGACAATACGTACCCTTTCTTACTCGCCGGTTGCATTAAAAGGTCAAGTCACTGGGCCAATTACAATGGGCATTGGTGTAAAGGATCAGGCAGGAAGGCTGCTGTTTTATGATGACCGTATGAGAGATATCGTGACAAAGCAGGTGGCAATGAGTGCCAGATGGCAGGCAGTTATGTTGTCTGAGCTAAATACGGCGCACAAGCCCATCATCTTTTTTGATGAACCAGGCGTTGTAGGCTTTGGCTCTTCTACATATATCAGCATAACACGTGAGCAGGTTACAGAATCACTCAAAGAAGGTATTGATGCTGTTCACCTCGGAGGTGGACTTGCAGGCATTCACATATGTGCAAATGGAGACTGGTCATTGGCACTGGAATCAGGCACAGACATCATAAATTTTGATGCTTACTCCTATTTTGACAGACTCATTCTTTATAGAGAGCATTTAAAACAGTTTCTTTTCAACGGGGGGATTCTGGCTTGGGGCATAGTGCCTACAGCAAACCCTGAGCATGTGGGAAAAGCATCTTTAGAATCTTTGTGGGAGTTGTGGCAAATCCAGGTCAATCAATTGGAGTCGCTTGGTGTAAACCGTGACGTAATTCTTTCTCAGAGTCTTATAACGCCAAGCTGTGGAACCGGATCTCTTAGCCTGAAACATGCACAAAAGGTGCTTTCTCTTACTAAATCTCTTTCGGAACGGATTATCTCTAATAACAAATAGCTGTTTTGATAGAGTATCTGGATAGTTAGATTCTCAACTAAGTGATATTTGACAATCAATATTTGTCTTGCATGCGTGTATTTTTTAGCGTAAAAAACATATTATAACTTTTCTCGTGAGTCGTAAGTTCTCATTTTCCATTGATAGAATAAAAATACGTTTGTTTTTTTGTTAAAAGTAGCCATATTTATCAAAAAAAAAGGAGAAGAGAGAGGTGGTAAAAATGAGCGATAAGAACGTTTGGGATAGAAAATCTCTGGAGTTCTGGGGAAATCTGCTTCTAAATATTGCCAAAGGACAGGAGCAGATTGATAAGTTATCCTCTCTTATGAACATTGATTCCATTAACAATATGGATTTTATGAATTTTAATGAGATGGCTAAAATATTCAGACAGAGCTATGAACTGCCTTCAGAGGGTTCAATCAGCCAAAATAAGAAGTTAGACGAAAATGATGCTTTGAAATTACAAAAATCCCTTGAATCGTTCCAGAGATCCTTTGCTGACTCTGTTGCTTTATGGGGTTGGATTCCCAAAAAAGATCATGATGACCTGAAGCATAAGTATGATATTTTAAAGAGAGAATATGAGTCTTTACAACATGATAATAGCTCTTTAAGGCAACACCATGATGCTTTAAAACAGAAGTCTGATATTCAAGAGGAGTTGATATCCCAGTTGAGGGATATTTTGAATGCAAAGGGGATGGGGCATGTGGAGCTGTTCCAGCATATTCAGAATCTTACGAGCAAACAGACCAGTGAGTTTCAAAATATGATACTCAATCTTCAGCATTTGTTTAAAATAGATGGCGATAAACCCAAGGTATAAAAATAGAAAAATAAAACAGGAGATTTGCAATGGGTGATAAAACAGAAGATCCTTTAGGAATTGAATCAATGGTCAAAACCTGGACAAAATCCATGAACGATCTGATGGGAGGTGAGTATGCCCAGGGAAAAATTCCGCAGATGCCATTTCCCTTTTTTCAATCACCACTCCAACAATCGTTTGAATCTCCATTTCAGTCTGTGTTGATGCAGCTATTCCAACAAAATGTAGACAAAGTTACATCACCACCATTTTTTTGGCCATTTCAGTCTGGTGATGGTTCAAAAAATAGGACAGGAACGCACAAAGATCTGATGGATGCAATAATAAATGCTATGAAAAATTGGCACACCATCTCCGGTGCCATGGCATCACCTGAATCAACGACGGCACTGTTCAAGGGTATAGGTACTATGCCTGAAATGCTCATGAGTTTCACCCAGTCGACCATATCAGGTATGGCCGAAATCCATCAAAAGATGGTAGAGAGTGCCAGCAGAATGGGACAATCCGTTAAGGCATATAATTTTGACAATATAGATGAAGATATGTTGAAGGTATGGTCTGAAATATATGAAAAGGAGTTCCGGAAATTTTTGCAAATTCCTCAGCTTGGTCTTACACGTGAGTATCAGGAAAAAATTAACGTCATGACTGATAAATTCAATATATGTCAGGCTCATATGGCTGATTTTTTAAGGATATTATCACTTCCGTTCCAGCGTTCAGCGATAGTGATGCAAGAGGAGATCAAGGCATTGGCTGAAAAAGGGACACTTTCTGAAGACCCACAGTTTTATTACCAGATGTGGGTAAAAATTCTGGAAGGGCACTTCATGACTCTATTCCAGACCCCTGAGTATATTGATGCACTGACAAAAACCATAGGCTCCATGAGTCAGTTTAACAGCTCAAAACAGAGTGTGATTGAAGATATTCTAAGCAATCTGCCGGTTGCCAGCAGATCGGATCTTGATGATGTGGCAAAAGAACTCCACCAACTTAAAAAAGAGATTCGTAACCTGAAAAAAAAGATAGTGTGATAAAAAATGATATTAAAAGCTCGGGAGGTGAGATATGACGCAATTTAAAGTCCCAATTGATCTTATAATGTCAAAGATGGCTGAAGATAGCACAAAGGTACGCAACAGAGTCAGAAAGGCATCAGAGGTTCTGTTGTCAGATTTGAAAACAGAACTTGCCAGAACACCCTATGAGGTCATTTACCAGGAAGACAGGGTTAAATTAAAACATTACCGTTCAAAAAAGAAGATAGCATATAAAACTCCTCTGCTTGTAGTCTATGCTCTTATAAACCGAGAGACCATGCTTGATCTCCAACCTGGCAGAAGTGTAGTGGAGCGTTTTCTTGACAGTGGAATTGATCTTTACATGATTGACTGGGGATACCCTTCCAGAAAAGACAGATTTCTCGATTTTGATGACCATATTAATGGATATATGGACAATATCGTTGAATTTATCAGAAAAAAAAATGATGTTCCAAAGATCAATCTCATGGGAATCTGTATGGGCGGTGCATTTAGTGTCATCTATTCAGCACTGCATCCTGAAAAAATTAGAAACCTTGTTACTACGGTCACCCCAACAAATTTTGATACAAAAAAAGGGCTTCTTCACCTCTGGATGAAACATATAGATGTAGATTCTGTAGTGGATACCTACGGTAACCTCTCTGGGGATGTTATGAACTTTGGGTTTCTGCTTCTTAATCCGGCAAGGCTGATGATAGACAAATATGTTGGATTCATGGAAAACATGGATAACAAAGATTTTGTTGAAAACTTTATTCGTATGGAGAAATGGATTTTTGATAGCCCTGATTTGCCGGGAGAAGTTTTCAGACAGTTTGTAAAAGAGTGCTATCAGGGCAATAAACTGATCCAGAGCAAACTTGAAGTGGGGGGAAGACGTGTTGATCTCAAGAATATTACCATGCCGTTACTCAATATTTATGGTAAATTCGACCATCTGGTACCACCTGAAGCATGTAACCAGCTGGTGAAAGAGGTAGGATCTCAAGATACTGAAGATATCTGCTTAAATACAGGACATATTGGCATTTATGTCAGTTCAAAATGTCAGGAAGCATTTGCCCCTAAAATTGCATCATGGCTCAAGGCCAGAGACGAAGAGCCAGAACAAAAAGAGCAAGAACACTTTGGCAAAGAGAAAAAAACTTCTATTGTGGGGCAAAAAAAGGGGCTTCAAGAGTCTAAGGGTGGTGGTGTGCAACACACGCAAATCAAATCGTCTAAAGTACTCCAGACCGCAAAAAGTGGTGCCAGAAAAAGCTCTTCAGCCCGGATTACTGGGTCGGTAAAAAGAAGAAAAACAACCTAAACCGGACAAGCTGGGACCAAACAAAATTGTCTTAGTCTCTTGTCAAGACAACAATGAAAAAAGAGGCAAGAATCTGAAAAAACTGATACTGTATTGTGATAGATAAAAATAGAGAGGCCTTATAGGAGAGTGAACGATATGACGACAATGGAAACCGATTATTTTGACACATTCTGCAAAATCAGCAAAGCATTTGGTTCAGCAGCTACCCAGAATGAACTGCTGAATCTCATTGTTGACAGTGCCATCAGCACAATGGATGGCAAGGCAGCATGCCTGTTTCTGTCAGATGAAAAAAATGATTTTTTCATACCTGTAGTTCAAAAAGGGTTGTCAGAAAACTATTTTCATGCAAGCCCTATTAAAGTGGTCAACCTTATCAAGGAGATTGAAAAAAAAGGTTACCTTCTCTTTAAAGATGCCACAACCGATGCTCGCTTAGAGCATCATGAGGCCAAAAAGGCTGAGGGGATCGCATCTATAATGTCAGTTCCTGTACGTATGAAAAACCACACTATCGGGATTCTCTCCCTTTATACCGCGACCCAGAGAGATTTCGGTGAAAAAGAGATCTCTTTTCTGTGTGCTCTGGCAGATCAGGGAGGAATAGCCATTCACAACAACCGACTTTTGAATAGGATTGAAAAAAATTCCACCCTGTTTCTTGATCTGGCCTCTTCTATCAACTCCACTCTGGAGATTACAGAAATCCTCAAACATATGACCGAGGAGCTCTGTGATGTCTTTGGAATGAAAGGTGCTTCCATCCGGCTGTTTAATGAGGACACACAGGCCATGGAGCTTGTGGCCAGCCATGGATTGACACAAGAGTTTTTAAAATCATTAGCACCAAACGTCAGCTCTGACTTCATCTCCAGCATATTGAAAGGGGAAACAAAAATAGTCAATGACACAGATATTGATAAAAGACCGGAACTTGTGGAGGGTATGAAAAAGGCGGGAATCAAGTCCGCTATCTGCACACCCATTATGGCAAGGGAGCAGGCGATAGGACTGATGGGGCTTTTCAGTGAAGATCAAAGAGAGTTTCCCAATGATCTTATCATGATAGTTGAAGCTCTTGGTCATCAGGGAGGTCTTGCTATCCAGAATGCCTCAATGTATCTGAAACTCCAGGAAGATAAAAACAATTTAGAAAAGGATGTCTGGAGCCACCGCTCCTGGTTCTAATTTATTTATGTGAAAGTCTTTTAAAATAGCTGTATTTATTTGACTTTCATTTTTCGTTGTGGCCGAGAGCTAATATCTCGCTCCGGCCGTGCCGGTTATTCAGGAATTTCAATCCCGCAATAGTTGCAGCGGTGCTGTTTATCTTCTCTGTCGAGAAGTCTACTTCCTGAGTGACAACTGGAGAGTTCTTGGCCTGTTTGTTTTCACAGTCCACCGTTAACAAGCCCCTTCTGACTCAATATTTCTGAAGGGGCTTGCAGAAAGTCAAGCTTCAATCATTACACAGATTCAAGTACCAGATCAGGGCTTCCTGTCAGAGTTGCTGTCAATGTTCTATCCAGGAATAGGGAGAGTCCATTACCGGTATTGACAACACGGTCGTTTATTTCGACAGAGACCGTTTTTTTGCTGGTTCCGGCCTTGATCGCCTGGCTTATAACTCTGCTTTTCAGGTGCTCTACTGCCCAATCTTCAGCCTCGCCTATGTCCTTGAATCCATGATTGCCCTCAACGCCTTCAATAATAAATCTGCCTATACTGTCCGGCCGTATGACTATTTTTTTCCGAATCATGATATGGCTTGTTATGGCACCTAATGCATTGGCCACATCAGCGTCTGGAGGAACAATCACCTTTGCATTTAATATCTCTCCTGCCCTTGGAAGAAAATAGTGGACAGGTGCACCTATGCCGATGACAGGATGATAGAATTGTGCTTTTATACTGTAGCGTTGGTTTAAAGATGGTTCAAGCATGCTTGAAATAAGATGTTTTACCACAGGAGAATTAGTAAAATCGCTGTCGTTCAGGCCATTTTTATCGCCTGGATACCCACCCCGTCCATTTTTAACTGGTGAATTTTTACCGACAGTTCTAATATCCTTGAGAATCAGCTTTTTTAAAAGCTCGAGTGCCAGTGTTGTCTCCATTTTTTTTAAAAGTTTATCAATCAGATCTCTAACTGTTATCTTGTTGAACCCTGCCATCATTTGCAACATTCTTTGGGCAGGTTCAGGATTCCATTTTGTAAAGTCCCCCCTGGCATGAAGAAGATCGGTTGGGGTGAGACCACATCTTTGAACAAGACCGCTCTCTTCAAGGCGTTCCATGGGAAGAAATGTGGTTGACATAAATCTCATAGTAGTTGCAAGCTCTTCAGGCGTATGGGGCCGACTGGTTAATAGTTCATATATATTAAGTTCCTGATCTGTAGGTTTAAACGGAAATTTGAGTTCGTTTTGCTTAAGGGTAGAGTCAGATTCCATGGCAACAAAGAGCACCTGTTCAATATGGATAATGGAGCGTTGTTCCATGTGGAACAGTGCCTGGGCCACACCTGAAGTGTGCATGCTGCCTGCCCACACAAGTGGTGCAACACGCCGGGGGCCAATTGTAAATTCACCTTGTTTCCATCTAATAAGGCTATCTCCCCCAAGACCAGTGGTACGCATATCTAGAGCTTTTACATGTGTGTCAAATCCTCCCACATGTGCACCGCTTTCACACACTGCAACCATGTTGTTGCAAATGTCAGCGGTGTCAGTAGTTGTTCCACCTATGTCAACCACCATGGCATCACTTAAACCAGTCAGCAGTTTGGCACCAGCAACGCTTGCTGCAGGCCCTGATAAAATAGTCTCCACAGGTCTCTCTTTAGCCATTTCTGAAGACATCAGTGTTCCATCTCCTTTGACCACCATGACCGGTGCAGCTATTGAACGCCTTTGCAGTACCTGATCAATCTCCCTGAAAAATTTGATCATGCGTGGAATAATACGGGCGTTTAGAACGGCTGTCTGTGCCCTGACAACAAAATTGAGCAGATCTGACAGTTCATGTCCACAGCACACTACCATACCAGTTTCCTGTTCAACTATCTGTTTTACAGTAATCTCATGAACTGGATTGATTGATCCTCCAAATCCGGATACCGCAAATGCGGTGACTCCCTCCTTTGTGGTCATATCTCTTACGACACGTACGATCTGCTTTTTATCTACCGGCTCAACCTCTTCACCGCTGATATTGATATAACCTCTGACGTTGCATTTGGGGGTGTGGGATATAAGATCATCTGAGACCATTCCTGCACTGTTCATAAGGATCAGCCCAGTTTTTTGTCCTTCGCCCTCCACAATGGCATTTGTTGCAAGAGTTGTAGAGACGGATACTAATTCGACCCTCGATAACATCCCATTGTCCAGGCCGGACAGTGCATTGTCAATACCGATAGAGAAGTCCCATTTAGTAGTCAGGGCCTTGTTTTTATGGGTGATCTTTTTCTCCTTAAAATCATAAATAACAGCATCTGTATATGTGCCTCCGGCATCAATGCCAAGTCCATACCTGATCAAAAGTCCCCTGCCCTCTTCTGTGTTTGATGCCAAAGGATCGTTCTCTTCTCTTCTGCTTGGAGGTACAGAAGCCCTACCCTCTTTCTCATTTTCATTTCCAATTACAACTGCCCTGCCATTCTCCTGATTCAGGGTCTCCCCTCCCATCTCTTTTCTCTTTTGGATTGCAAGCAATTTATCCCCATCTTCATTATAAACAATAACTCTTGAACCGGAATTGGCGGGAGTGGCTGAAATTTCCTTTGTGCAACTCTTGCCGCTGCCAAAGAAGTTGACCTCTTTGATCAATGGGTCATGTCCAGTATCTGAAGAGTTGATTACAGGGGCAGAATCAAGACTATTTTTAAAGGCACAGTAGATTGTGCTGTACCCAGGCGGAACAATTAAAATAGCATCATCAGAATAATCCTGAGTCAGCAGACGACGCATTAAAGATGTATCACCTTTAATCTTTTCATATTTCCAGTGATACTCATCTGCCATCTCTCTTGCCTGTTGAGCATATTTTTCACTATTTCCAAGACCAGTATCAATAAAGGCCGCTCTCTGGTAATTTTTCTGCCAACTGCTGAAAAAATCAATAATTCTATTACCACCCTCTTCACCATATTTTGCCTTTAATTCAAGACATCCCATCGGTTCTGAGCCGATCCAGATTTTATGTTCCACATCTGCTTCAGTTTTATCCTCACTGTTATCTTCTATGGCTTTAACTTCACAGTTTCCATAATTTTTCAAACTATTCGAGGATTTTAAGGTGTTGGAGTCTATATTTTTTTTTCTCTTTTTTCCCGGCCGGCCTTTTTCTGTGCACCATCCAGCAGAAAGATAAAATGTTCCAGGATATCTTGCAAACTCCTTTTTGTACGCCTGATCGCTTCCCATAAAAAGAGCGATACAGTCATGCACCCGTGGAAAAACCAATGGAACATGAGGTGCATTGATTCCCACTGTACCCCTTCCACAGATGCCGTATCCCACAATAATCCTGCAGCAGCTCTTATCTTTTGCGGCATAATCAATTGCTGCCTGGAGTTTCAGTCTCAACTCATTTGGTTTGTCGTGAAGTCCTCCTGGGAGAAAATTCATTTTAAGATTAAAGCGGTGGCTATGTTTAAGTTCCTCTGCAATATGTTTTATATCTGGTGCAAGTACACCGCATCCAATGAGATGGACTGTTTTTGGCTTTGTCATGGTAAAAAATTCTCTTTAAGTTGATTTGGTCTTTATCAATCAGTCGGACACCATACTCCCCTACCCTTTCTTCATGAGGGTTTGCTATAGTAGTGCATCATCAAGGCTAAAAATTAGGGTAGTCTATTTGTACTGTTTGCAAACAAGCACTTGTCGAACAAGGGCAACCCTAAAATTAAGTTTTGACAATGCAGTAGCTATTAATCAGTATCTTTGTCTGCCGGATCAGGAGCATATGATTTTACAATTTCCATTGCTACTTCATCTTGATTCAATCTGTTGCAGTCAATGGTTATGTCAGAATATTTTTTATACAGAATCTGGCGCTCTTCATAAAGATCTCTGAAAGTCTGGCCAGGTGATTTGGAGATACCACGAGTTGCGAAATTTTTAATGCGTCGCTCAAGCTCTTCATAGCTCACTTTAAGAAATACAATTTTTGATATGCTTGTAAGGTGGGTCATTGCTTTTTGACTGTAGGGTACGCTGCCACCGGTTGCAATAATATGTCTTGCTATATTCAGTTTTAAAATTTCTTTTTCTTCAATATCTCTTAAATTCAGGTGATCACTTTCATTTATAATCTGTTGCAAAGATTTTTGCTGATTGATTTGGATAAGCACATCAGTATCCAGAAAGCCAAAAGTTAGATTTTTGGCAAGGATTATACCCACAGTGCTTTTTCCAGCACCAGGCATACCGATTAAGGTCAAATTTGATTGCATGTGGTCTAAAGTTCCTTTACCAAGTTTAGATTGGGAGAGTGGCTATTAAATGAAATGATAGAATTAAATCCACAATCCTGGTATGGATTGCTTGTTATTATTTTGGTACTTTTAGTGGTAATTATTGATGAAAACATTATTTTAACCTTCATTATGTGCGTTAAACCAAAATATTTTGTATTTACTTTATCTCACCTTGCCTCTAACAGTCAATAAGATTGATAGGCTGCTTTATTGTAATCACTATCTTATAGGGTTTATGTGAATGTCTCTTTAAATAGGTGTGATTATATGACTTTCATTCTTCGTTGTGGCCGAGAGCCAATGCCCCTGCTCCGGCCGTGCCGTTTATATGAAGGATACCAAAATAGGCAGGATTTTTTTAAAAAACTATTGAGTGTTTTGATTTGAGATCATTGTGGGTTTTGATGACTCGTTGATATCTATTATAGTGGATGTTAGATAGGATTTTGTTTTGTAACTGGTAATGTTCATTAGATTGTGGTTAAGGGCTTTCATTCTTTGTACCTGCTTGATAATCATCTGCAGTTTGCGATTTGCATTTTTAGGAATATCCTTGTTTTCGTTGAGCAGCTCGCAGCATCCATATATGATCTGCAGGGGTTGATTGAGTTCGTGACATACAGCCCCTGCGATCTCCATGACTGTTGAAAGTTTCTTTTTTTCATTCATCTCCTGCTCTGCCATGATGCGTTGGGTTATGTCCTGGGATGTACCCACAATACGTCCGGTATTGCCCGCACCACCTTTTACAGGTTTGCCATGCGACAAAATCCATCTTATGGTGCTGTCTGGCCATACCACCCTGTATGTAATACTAATACTCTTTTGGCGATCTCCATCCTCATTATTGTTATCAGCAATATCATTCAAAAATAACATGATTTTTTCTCTGTCTTCCGGATATACATACTTTTGAAAATCCTGAAGAGTTTTATTAAATGCCTCTCTATCAATTCCTAAGAGTAAAGGATGTCCACCTGCCAGTATCATCTTGTCAGTAGCAGGCTCCCATTCCCATATCCCCATGACAGCTGCCTGGAGAGCAAGATTTAGTTTGTTCTTGCTCTCGACAAGGGCTGATTCTGCCTCTTTACGCTCTTGAATCTCCCTGTTAAGCTTTTTGTTGATTGTCAGAAGTTGTGCATTACTCTTTTTCAAATCTCTTGTTCTTTGCTCAACAATTTCCTGAAGGTGATTTTGATATTGTTTGACCTCAGCATCTGATCTGCGAAGGTTTTTCACCATGGTTGATATTGAGTTGCCAAGCTCGTCATATTTTGAAATAACTGCAGGCTCTAAGGAGAGATCTCCGTGGGCAACTGAGGATGTTGTCTCTGCCATTTTCCTTAGGTACTGTTTCATGTGGGCAAACGCATCTTCTGTCTGTTTCAGTTGATGGACAATCTCATCAAATGCCTGTGCCATCTGCCCCACCTCGTCGATAGCTTTAATATTCAACAAAGATGCTGAAATATGAAAGTCTGACCTCAAGTCTCCCATAGAAAGATCTCTGAGTTGCCTGGATAGCTCGCACAGATCATTATCAGCTATTTTACGGGAAGATATCATCAATTTTGAAATAGGCTCGGTAATTCTTGCTGCAATAAAAAAGCTTATGAGTGTTCCTGTTAAAAGTGAAAAGGCAATAGATGTAACAAGAAGATGCCAACTTTTTCTTAACAGATCTTTGGATGACTGGTTATGGGCCTTGTACTCATTTTCAATCCCTGCCATACTTGTTTCAACCGCGTCTGTTATCTGTAATTCAAGTTCATTAAATCTTGTTTTCAAAATCAGATTCAGTTCGGTTGAGGCTTCATATATCTTCTCAAATCCTTTAAAAAAATCATCTGTAGCATCTTTGGTATCGTTAATGTTTTTCTTGTCTATGGGTACTTCGGAAAGAAGGAGAAGTGAGTTTAACTCGTTTTGTGCATTAATATATGCTTTTTTGAATAGTACAGAATAGCGTTCATTTCTATTCTGAATATATTGAATTATGTTGTTCTGCATCTGCATACACGCCACCTGGGCGTTGCCAAAAGCAAGAAACTGTCTAAAATTTCCATGGTTTGACAGTGCAACCCGAAGTGCACTTAATCTGTTGTCAATTATATACTGATTTCGATCCACCTCGTTAAAAACTACATCCTGCTGTGTACGGATCAACTCAGCCACACGGGTAAAAACAGTGCCATACTCCTGCACTGAAATACGGATTTTTTGAACAAGAGCACTTCTTTGAGAGTGGATAACAAAAGGTTCCAGTTTGTCAATAACCGTGTTGAGTTCTCTGTAGTTTCTTATAAATTCATTTATGCTATCCTGTGTATGCCCTGTTGTGTGGGCATTGGCATATACCCGTGCCAGAACAGCTTTTGATGCAATATCCATAATCAACGTCATCTGATGAGAGAGATTGTTTGTAAGCTCATTGACTTGGTTGGAGATCTGTTTTACATGGCCAATTGCCGAGAATCCGACTCCAATCATTAAAAAACAGATGATAAGGGTTCCTGCCATTATTTTATAACGTATCTTGCCAAACAGGATTTTATTTAACGAATTCTTCATAAATTTACTCTTTTTTACATCTTGTAGCTGGTTCAAACCATTGAGAGAGCCCTTTTTGTACAAAATCAGCCGCTTTTTTTGCTGACCATTGACCATTAACGACATTTACTGCAGCCTCATTGAAGAGTTGATAGCCATCAGGCTTTCCCTCACGTAGTTTTTCCCATACCAGACGTATGTCGGTGGGGTATCTGTTCTTAAGATTCAAGAAGGTATCGGCATGGGGGTTTGACAGTATCAGGTTTTGAGCTTCATGTTGCGAGCCTGATCTTTGCTCCTGGGTTAACTTAGCTTTTTCAAAGTTTAATCCCTCTCCTTGGACTAAAGCCTCTTCTTGGGCTAAAGTCTCTTTTTGAGAATTGGGATCATCTTTCTGATTTAACTGCTTTGTTGTACTGTCGCTATTCTCATTATTTTGATGTAGATTTTTTTCTTTCTTATGCATGGGAAAAAAGCCAGGAAGCTCATTGGCCATAATTTTTCCCGATTCAGGACGGGCAATCCATGATAGAAACGTCAATGCTGCTTCTTTTTGTTTTGAACTTCTATTAAGACCTATACCAGCATCCAGGTGAAAAGTGATGAACTGTGGAGATCCTTTGGGAGAGGGTGGAGCAAAAATATCCCATCCAAAAGCAGGTGATTCAGATTCAATAAAGGGGATGTCCCACGATCCACCCATCCACATTGCTGCCTGCCCCTGGATAAACATCTGAAGAGTGTCACTGTACTTCAAGAGAGTGTGGTTCGGTGGGAAAAAAGGTGCAACATCAGCCAGTGCCTGAAATGCTGCGACCATGTGAGTATCATTAAAGCACCTCTCTCCATTGAGATACGCCAATCTCCCTTGATATCCACCTATAAAATTGGGAGCTAAATTAAAAAAGACAATTTCATTGATAGTCCAAGCCTCACCTGAAGCGTTGGCAAAGGGAATTAAACCTGAATCCTGTATTATCCGAGCGTGGCTGAGCAGCTCTTCCCATGTGGTTGGTATGTCAAGATTTAGCTTATCAAATATAGCTTTATTGTAATAGATTCCATGTGCAGTGGCAATGAATGGAACTCCGTAAATTGTATTGCTCTTGGTTGATCTCCAGGGTGCAAGCATGTGGGGGGTAAAGTTCTCCTTGAGGTCAGGCAGATCATCTAATGGTTCAATATAGCCTTTCTCAAAAAGCTGAGAAGATATATTAAAGGACCGAAGATAGAAAATATCTGGAGCTGAACCTGATTTCAGTTGTGCCTCGAGAACAGCGTCATATTCCGCTGCAGGTGTAGGGTCAAAAATTACCCTTATACCAGGGTTACTCTTCTCAAATAGATCCAGAATTTTTCGCATCTGAAGGATATCATCAGTTCTCCATGAACCCATTGTTAATACTGTCTGCTCTGTAAGCCCAAGTTCCCTGGCATGCAGAAGTGCATAACAGGGAATGATGAGATATATTAAAAGGATGGAGAGTGTCGCTATTAGTAATTTCTTTACCATGAAAGTGCACGGTCTCATTTCCATTATTGGGGGTGGCCAAATACGGTTATGTCCGTTTATCATGGGATAGCAGAGTAAAAGAGGCTCTGTATTCTTGGTCAACACTACTGTTCGCATAAATGTCCTCCATATGACTTAAATTTTCATAAATTTAGGTGCAGGAAACCGCTATCTCTTCAGAGTAGCGGAAGGAATGCACTCACTCTCTTCTTTTGCCATGAAAATGCACTCTGATTATCATAATCGGGGTCGAGAGGAATCCGGTCATGAAAATTTACCATGAAAATGCAGTCATTCTTATTCTTATGGTTAGGGGTGGCTACAAAACGGTCATGAAAGTTTATTACAGGATTCCTGACAGACAGAATCATAAAGATATATATCAGATGTCATGATAAATTCAAGTGAACTTGTAAATTCAGAATTGATCAAAGCCTGAGTTTTTAATTGACTTTTTGACAAAAGAATCTTAATTATAAAGGGATTTTAGTTTCAGGTGCTCAAAAAAGGGAATCCTGTGAAAGTCAGGAGCGGACCCGCCGCTGTAACCGGGGATGAAATCTGCCTTACATCACTGTTTTTGCCTCTTTATCTATGCTGTTTGATTTATATGGCCATTATCTTAATGACTTATAAATCAAATTAATATGATTATGTATCAATCGCCCCTTAATATAAAAATGTGATCCATTTTTCACGGTAAAAGGGTTATTGATTGAGAAAGGCGTTAAATGGGAAGATGCAGAAAAGTAAGTTGATCCGGAAGTCAGAAAACCTGCCTGAATATAGATTTATGTCCCTGTTTCCCGCGAGGTTCGGATGGGACAATAGTACAAGATTGAGGATAAATACGGACTCCCCATATCGCATATAGGCGGTATGGGGAGTTTTTTTTGGAGATATAAATTGACAGGCATACTTAACGTTATATTTGCAAGAAATAGAACAAGTCTGGTTGTGTTGTTGTTTTTCCTGCTTGCAGTGCTGATTCTGCTCTCCGCATCAATGGGCTATATTGAGATCGGCTTTTTTGATATTTTTAAAATTATTGTATCACAGTTTCCAGGCATATCAGTCGGACTGGATTATATGAACGAGACATGGCCTGCCATTGTTATGGATGTACGACTGCCAAGAATACTTACCTGCACGGCAGTAGGTGCGGCACTGTCACTATCCGGAGTTGTTTTTCAGGGCATATTGTTAAATCCTCTTGCAGATCCATATACGCTTGGAGTCTCTGCCGGTGCTGCCTTTGGTGCCTGTACCGCTATTCTTTTAAACCTTGGTGCTGCATTTGTCTCTGTGCCTCTGTTTGCGTTTGCCGGTGCCTGTCTGACTCTTTTGTTTGTTATATTCTTATCCTGCACAGGCAACAATTCAACTGCTTCTTTATCTTCCAACAATCTTATACTGTCCGGTATTATTGTTGCTGCCATTTTGTCTGCCGGAATAAGTTTTTTAAAATATACGGCAGATGAGCAGGTCGCAATAATCATTTTTTGGCTTATGGGCAGCTTTGCCTCCAAAACCTGGATGGATGTCATGGTCACAGCACTCTTTCTTGTGGTTGGATTGATTGTGTCACTTGTATTTGCAAGAGACTTAAATCTTATTTCACTGGGTGAAAGGTCAGCCTCAAGTCTTGGGGTAGATACAAAAAAAGTGACTCTGATACTTCTGATAACAGGCTCCATGCTTGCAGCCGTCTCTGTGTCAGTGTCTGGTATTATCGGCTTTGTCGGGCTTTTGGTTCCACACATGGTAAGATTTATAACAGGACCTGACAATCGTGCCCTAATACCTGTTGCCATGCTCACCGGAGCACTTCTGCTGCTGGGGGCAGATACTATTACCAGAGCTATCCTTCCTCATGAGATCCCGATCGGTATTCTGACAGCATTGATTGGTGGCCCTGTTTTCTGCTGGATATTTAAACGGGGTAGCATAAGATGATTGTAGTTAAAGAGATCTCTTTTGCTTATGGTTTCTCTCCTGTGATTGAAAATCTCTCTTTTGAGTTTGAAGCTGGTCGTTTTTACTCTATCCTGGGGCCAAACGGCTGTGGAAAGACCACCTTGCTGGATCTGCTGATTGGCCATTTAAAACCTCAATCAGGAAAAGTTGTCCTTGGAAATAACAATATTTTGTCCATGTCAAAGAGAGATATTGCAAAACAAATTTCTCTTGTCTCCCAGAATTACAATATCAATTTTCCCTTTACAGTCAAGGAGGTGGTGATGATGGGGCGACATCCATATATTGGCAGATTTGCCCAGCCCTCCAGTGAGGATGTGGAGATTGTTAACCGTGTGATGGAGCGTACCGGCACAGACAGATTTGCCGAAAGAAAAGTAACAGACTTAAGTGGTGGGGAGCGTCAGAGGTGTGTTTTTGCAAGAGCATTGAGTCAGGATACTCCTCTGCTGTGTCTTGACGAGGCCTTTGCCAATATGGATATCAGCCACACTATCCGCCTGCTTGATCTTGTTAAAAAAGAGGTTCGGGAGAGAAATCGAACCGTAATCTCGGTGTTTCATGATATCAACATTGCGGCCATATGGTCAGATCTGCTGATTTTTATGAAAGATGGAAAAGTTGCAGCATCTGGAGAGACTGAAGATATTATGTGCTCATCAATTATCGAGGATGTGTTCCACGTGAAATCAGAAGTTATGTACAACTCTTATTCCGGAACAAAACAGGCACACTTCAGGGCAACTTATAATGATTCATCCTCCATCGAATCAAAAATTCGGAAGCGGACTTCTCGGCAGGAGAGTTAAAATAGATATGATCCTGTTGAAAAAAACTCAAATTAACGTCAATCAATTTACCATGAAAATGTATTCTTATTTTTATGATTCGGGGTGGCCACACAACAACGGCCATGAAGGTTTAACTACAATCATGGCAAAGCCAGTTATGATGTTCTTGATTGTATCTCTTTATATTATGTTTTCGTCAATGAGTGATTGCGTTGCATTGGCAGTTGAAGATAAAGAGCATTTATCGAAAGGTTCCTGCTGCGAGATAACTGATGCTGGTGGCCGGAAAATAAAAATAAACGAGCCTTTTAAAAAAATTATATCTCTGTACGGAGCACACACAGAAAATCTTTTTTATCTTGGTCTTGATACCGAGATTATAGGTGTTACAAGAAATGAATCATTTCCAGAAAAGGCAAAGCTAAAGCCCATATTTTCCTACCAGGATGATCCTGAGAAATTCTTGGCTTCGGGAGCGGATCTTGTGCTGGTAAGGCCAATGATAGAAAGAGGGTATCCAGATCTGATCAAACGCCTTGAGAAATTTGGCATTACAGTTATATCGCTTCAGCCAGGAAGTGTTGATGAGATGTATGATTATTGGCTTGCCCTTGGTACTCTTACTGGCAAACAGATTCAAGCCGAGATAATGGTTTCAGAGTTCAAGGCACAGGCAGCACGATATAGAGCAATATATAGTGAACGTTATTACCTTGCTGATAGAAATCCAGATCAAGGTGTTGATGGTAAAGTTTATCAATCTGGCAATAGCAAAAAAAAGATGCCAAGAAGAGTCTATTTTGAAGCCATCCACTCAAAAATGAAAACATTCACCCCTGGTGCAATGGCTCTTTTTGCCCTTGAAGTTGCAGGTGGAGTCAATGTTGCAACTGATGCCAATGCATCCAGAGGAACTAATATCGGTAATTATGGCAAGGAGAAGATCCTCTCTCATGCATCTGAAATAGATATCTTTCTTGCACAGAACGGTGTCATGAATCAGATTTCAGTTGAGGTCATAAAAAATGAGCCTGGATTTGGCATTATCAAGGCTGTAAAGAATAATGAAATTTATATAATCGATGAGATGATAGTCTCAAGACCGTGTTTCAGGCTTTTACAGGGCATTGAAAAAATCGGAGAGATACTTTACAAAAGCAAATATGATTGATGAGCCATAGCTTGTATGTGAAAAACAGGTATAAATATATCCAGAGCGAGCTGATTACTACAGCTAGCTGATTAAATTCATCTGGATGATAGATATCTTGTCTTTAAAGAACAAGTATGAATCTATATGTCGTATTAAAGCAATAAATGTTTAAGGAACAAATCTAATGAATCAACCTGGTAAGCTCTATGGAATCGGTGTGGGACCCGGAGACCCGGAACTTCTTACACTAAAGGCTGTCCGTATTATTAATGAAGCTGATGTGGTCTTTACGGCTGCATCTGCAAAAAGAGATTACAGCCTGGCTCTGGAAATTGCCCGTCCGCACCTGTCACCATCTGTTATTACAAAATTTTTATCCTTTACCATGACACAGGATAAAGAGGCTACAGTGGCAGCGTGGGATGGAAATGCAGAACAGATTGCCGAAGTTTTGAAGGAGGGGAAAAATGCCGCATTTCTGACTCTTGGTGATCCCATGACCTATTCCACTTTTGGCTATATTTTAAAGAGTCTTAAGAAGGTTATGCCTGAGGCCAGTGTTGAGACCGTTCCAGGGATAACATCTTTTCATGCTGCGGCAGCACGGCTTAACAGAACTCTTGTGGAGGCAGAAGAGTCTCTTTTGATAACTTCTGGAGCCTATGGAGGAGATCAACTGCTCAAGGTTGGAGCAAGTATTGAGAATGTTGTCATGATGAAGGCTTATAAGAACATAAAGCAGAACAATCAAGCTCTTAAGAAAGCGGGATTTTACAATAACAGTGTTGCCATATCAAAATGCGGTCGTGAAGGGGAGGAGATCATTAAAAATATAGATGAGCTGGAGACAAGGGCTCCTGATTACTGGACACTTGTTCTGGCAGGCAAGTGAGCTACCCAAAGCTTAAGAATATTTGGGCTTCCTGTTTACCATGAAAATAGACTCTGAGTTTCATGCTAAGGGCTCTCTACACAACGGCCATGAAGGTTTACTTGAGGATTACCCGATACCTTGAAGGATATAATGGGAACTATCGACGTTATAGGATTTGGACTTTCTGTTGATGATTTGACAGAAAAACATAAAAGAGTCATAGCTCAGGCTGATATTCTGGTTGGCGGCAGACGCCATATAGACAATTTCAAGGATATTCCATGTGAAAAGATTGCGATCACAAAGGATATTCAGGAAGTTGTCTCAAAAATCAAAGAGTATGCGGGGCAGGGCAGGCGAGTTGTTGTGCTTGCATCAGGAGACCCGCTTTTTCACGGTATCGGATCAACTCTTGTCAAAGCTCTTGGAAAGGAGAGTATCAATATTTATCCAAATATCTCTTCAGTGGCTGCGGCATTTGCTGCTATCAAAGAGCCCTGGCATGATGCACAACTTGTTTCCCTTCATGGGAACCAGAATATAAGCCGATTTGCTTCAACTCTTGATGAATTTAGATCTCTTAATAATGAAAAAAAGCTGACCATAGCCATATTGACAGACCAGATCAAATCTCCGGCATGGGTTGCACAATATATCAATGAAGAGAGAATAACGGGTTTAGGGATGTATGTTTTTGAAAATTTAGGATCAGATCACCAGAAGATAACACTCTATGATGATATGGCGGTGGCGGCAACAAAGATCTTTTCCAACCCCAATATCGTGATTCTAAAACAGATAGAGAAAGATCAAGCAGATATCCATAAAAACCAGATAGGCTTCAGGCAGAGTATTGATGGCAAAGAACAGATAAATAAAGATCAAGCAGATACCCGTAAAAAAACCACAGATCCCCGCAAAGAAATCAAGACAGATGACTCTTCTGTCAGCAGATTACAAAACCTACCCCTTCATATTTATCCAGGAATGGCAGATGATCTATTTTTTCATGAAAAGGGACTTATCACAAAGCCTGAGATAAGAGCTATTGTTCTTTCCAAACTGCAACTGACATCTGATAACCACACTTTCTGGGATTTAGGAGCTGGATCGGGATCTGTCTCAATCGAGGTATCAAGGTTTATTCCAAAAGGCAGGATTTTTTCTGTTGAGAAAAATGATAACAGGGTTGCTGACATTAAAAATAATATGAAAAAGTTCGGGCTGTTTGAATACAATATACCTGCTGCTGAAATGCCTGATGTTGAAAACAATATCTTTAACAGTAATGATTATACAATAGATAGAGCGACTATGAAGGTAGTTCACGGAGAACTTCCAGAAGTCATGAGCTTGTTACCCAATCCTGACAGAATTTTTATTGGTGGCGGGGGCAGGGATATTGAGGGAATAATCAGAAGGGCAGGGGAACAACTTGCAACAAACGGCGTAATGGTTGTCAATACGGTACTGCTTCAGACCATGAATCTTGCCATGGAGACTTTTAAAACAATGAAGTTTCACGTGAAAATGATTCAGGTGAATGTCTCTGTCTCAAAACCTATGCCCTTTGGCGATCGACTCGACCCACTTAATCCTGTCTGGATTATATCCGGCATAAAACCATAAAACAAAAAAATCTTCTCATTTAAGGCGAGAATAACGGCAGCTCTGCTGCAATTTTATTACAGGCTTGAAGTTCCTGAGCAATAAAATATCATTTTAAATGAGGCAATAGAAAGGAAGAGGCTTTTAAAAAATAAGATGCCAAAAGTAAACCATTCCGTGAAATTTGTAGGGGCAGGCCCGGGTGACCCTGAGCTGATAACAGTCAAAGGACAAAAAGCACTCAATGAAGCTGATCTTATAATATATGCAGGCTCTCTTGTTCCAGAGGCTCTTCTAAAGTGGAAAAAAGATAGTGCCAAAGCTGTGAACAGTGCATCAATGAACCTTGATGAGATTGCCACGATGATACAGAAGGCTCATAAAGAGAATCAGAAGATAGTGCGTCTCCATACAGGAGACCCCTCGCTTTACGGGGCTATTTTTGAGCAGATGCGTGAGTTGGATAAACATGATATAGAGTATGAGGTGATTCCAGGTGTTACCGCAGCATTTGCAGCGGCTGCGGCAATGGGTATGGAATACACTCTTCCTGAAGTGACCCAGACACTTATTCTGACAAGAATATCAGGCAGAACCCCTGTCCCAGATCAAGAATCATTAGAGCTTCTTGCATCTCACCAGAGCTCTATGGCCATCTACTTAAGCATCGCCCATGTGGATCGTGTACAGCAGATCCTTGCCTTGCATTATGGAGAGCAGAGCATCTGTGCTGTGGCATACAAGGTAAGCCACCCTGAAGAGAGGATCGTTTTTACAAAAATAAAGAATCTTTCAGCAACTGTTAAGAGTGAAAATCTCAACAGGCAGGCACTGATAATTGTCGGAAAGGCGGTTGAAACCGCAAGTCTTAAAAAGGCTGTGATCAAATCAAAACTTTATGATGCAGGCTTTTCTCATGGATTCAGAGAACAAACCTGTGATTGTAGTTCCGGATCTAATGCTGTCAATGCAGAGAGCTCAGGTTGTTCGTGACAACAAAGATCTGTATATGGGCAATTACTCCCGGAGGCGTCAAGATTGGGCAGAAACTTGGCTTATCTATCCCTGACAGTGATTTTCTGGTTTCACAAACTATTGCAGATTCTCTTGTCGTTCCTGACAATACAGTTGTATTTGAAAAACTCTCGGTCATGTTTTCAAAACTTTTCCGAAAATACTGTGCCCATATCTGTATTTTTTCTACAGCCATTGCCGTCAGAATGGCAGCTCCTCTTCTTGAGTCAAAACTTGTTGACCCCGCTATCGTTGTTATAGATGACAGAGGTGTTCACGCTATCAGCCTTTTGTCCGGCCATCTTGGAGGTGGAAACCAGCTTGCCCTTGATGTGGCAAGAATTACCGGAGCCACGCCTGTTATTACAACCGCCACAGACATCAACCATCTTCCATCCATTGACATGGTTGCAAAAAAAGAGAACCTTCTGATCCAGAATCCCGAGATGATCAGAAAAGTTAATATGGCATTTCTTCAAGATAAAAAAATAAGGATACTTGATCCATTAAATATTGTGACACCTCATATTCCTGAACAGTTCCGATGGAGTGAGTCTTGCCCAAATTCATATGTTGCCACAGTGATATGTTCTGACATGGAAAGGCCAGAGGCAGGAGTTGAAAAAATCTCACTATATAATGGGAGGGGAGGGGAGGAGGTTCCACGTGAAACTCTGATTTTGCGTCCTCCATCTCTTATGGCTGGAATGGGATGTAACAGAGGCACAACTGTAGAAGAACTGCTTGACTTTCTGACAACAGCCTTTGAAGAGAATAACCTGTGCCTGAACAGTCTTGCTTGTATTGCCACAACATCTGTGAAACAGGATGAAACAGGGCTTCTTGAGCTTGCTCAAAGATTGGGCAAGCCGATCCTATTTTATGATAAGGCGGCATTGAATTCAGTTGAGACTATTGAAAATCCGTCAGATATGGTGGAGAAACATCTGGGAGTAAAAAGCGTATGTGAAGCAGCATCCATTCTTGCAGCACACAACGGGAATCTGATCGTACCCAAGATAAAAAGAGGGAATGCCACCCTTGCAGTGGCGAGAATAGAAAAAAAGAAAAATCGGATATAACCGGCACGGCCGGAGCGGGGTTTTCCTCTCGGCCACAACGAATGATGAAACTGTAGGGGCATCCCTTTATGGGTGCCCTCGCAAGGGCAGGCACGAGGCCTGCCCCTACAGTTTCATATAAAAAACATAATATGCCCCCGTGTGGCTGTACATATAAACTAAGGAGAGTTCATGCTATTGAAAAAACCAAAACTTTTTGTAATAGGTACAGGCCCGGGAAGTCTGAACCATATCTCAAAACGTGCAATCGATCTTCTGAAAGCCTCGGATTGTGTTGCCGGCTATACTATTTACATTGATCTGATAAAAGATGTTATTAAAGACAAAAAAATTATCTCTACTGGCATGACAAAAGAGGTGGATAGGGTTGAGCAGGCCATTTCAGAAGCATTAAAGGGCTCCTCCTGTTCCCTTGTCTCTGGCGGTGATGCCGGTATTTACGCAATGGCAGGACTGGTCTTTGAGATATGTCAGAAAAAAGGGATTAGATTGGTAAGGCATGTGGAAGAGGAGGAAAGAAACAATTCTGATTCTGGAACCTGTCTTGAAATAGAGGTTGTTCCAGGAATTCCGGCTCTTGCTGCCGGAGCCTCTCTTTTAGGAGCCCCTTTGACACATGATTTTGCGGTAGTGAGTTTAAGCGACCTTCTAACACCCTGGGAAAAAATTGAAAAACGACTCTCTTTGGCTGCGGCTGCTGATTTTGTCATTGCCATCTATAACCCTAAAAGCAAAAAAAGAGACTGGCAGTTGACCAGAGCAAAGGAGCTTATCCTTGCCCATCGTGATGGAGATATCCCTGTTGGAGTAGTGACTTCTGCCATGCGAGATGATCAGAAAATCACCATCACCACCCTGAAAGAGATGG
>JADGBC010000033.1 GCA_015231705.1 Desulfamplus sp.
TCTGTGATTCTCACATCAAGACAGGCAGGATTTACAAGAAATATTTTCATGGAGTAATAAGCTATTGTTGTCCAGATAACGGTCATGCCCTGATAAGGCACAACTAAGAATGAAAGTCTGCATGATTTCAGATACTTAAAAAGACTTTCACATAAATTAAATTGGAGGAAATGCCGCCATGATGCTACGGACAAAGGCTTTTTCTCACCAAAAGACTTTTCTGGAAGTTTATATTTAACGACTTCATTAGTCTAATTGTATAAAGATACAATAATCTCATCAAGACTCCGTTTCGGAACATGATGCACCCCATTTGAGTCTCTCCAGTAGCGGATATTTCCGTCAGAAGCAACCTCCTCCAGCACCACTTTCTCAACAGGCTTGCCAATTGCAATAACCAGCAGAACTTCATGGTTTGGGTCAATATTCAGACATGCTCTAAGATTTCTTTGATGAATGGATGCTATCATACAGCCTCCAAGCCCAATCTCGCTTGCACCAAGCAAAATTGATTGTGCTGCAATGCCGTGGTCGCATCGGAAATTGTCGGTAATGGATTTATCTCCCATAATAACAATATAAGCAGTAGGTTTTTCTCCCTCTTCAGGTCCATTCCAATCCTTTAGATACGCTGCCCATGCAAGACAGGAAAATATCCGTTCATTAGTTGCAGCATCGACAGATAGAATATACTTCAAAGGTTGAAGATTGGCTGCAGAGGCTGAACAGCGGGCAAGATCAACAAGAGATTTTAATGTATCCGGTTCAACTTTTACAGATTGATCAAACCGCCTGAAACTTCTGTTTTGTTTTATAAGATCAGATAATTGCATGGCTTTAATCTCCTTGATATATTTAATTTTACTTTTACCATGAAAATAGATTCTGATTTTCATGATTAGGTGTGGCCACATAACGGCCATGAAAGTTTATGTGAAAGCCTTTTAAAATAGCCGTGATTATATGACTTTCATTCTTTGTTGTGGCCCAGAGCTAATACCCCCGCTTAGGCCGTGACGCTTATCAAATAGCAACAACTGGACTTATGCCATTTCAAATACATTGAGATCTGCATTCAACAGGTTCAAATTTTGGCATGTTGATATCTATCCAGTTCAGTATTTTGTCAAACTCATTCCTTATTTCCTGAAATGCTTTGCCTCTATGGCTGATTTGGCTCTTCTCCTCTATTGAGAGTTCAGCAAATGTTTTTCCAAGATCAGGGTAAAAAAATAGAGGATCATAACCAAAACCATTTTCTCCTTTGGGCTGATCCAAAATAATCCCTTCACACCTGCCCTGATATGTCAAGGCAGCACCAGTGGGTACTGCAATGGATATGACACATTCAAATGCAGCATTACGGTTATTTTTATCAGCCTTTTTTTCTGACTTGTTTTCTGACTTGTTTTCTGAGTTACTTCCCTTTTTTTCTGAGTCACTTCCTTCTGCTATCTCTTTGGTTTCCCGCAACTCTTTTATTAATTTGGCTATATTCATCTCATCAGTGGCATTTTCTCCTGCATAGCGTGCCGATCTGACACCTGGTCTGCCGTTAAGTGCATCAACCAGAAGGCCTGAGTCATCTGCCATTGCAGGATAACCAAGAATTTTTGCTGCAAATGCCGCCTTTTTATAGGCATTGTCATCAAATGTGTCGCCATCTTCTTCAATTTCCGGAATAGGGCCAAAATCATCAAGATTTTTTATTTCAACCGGAAAATCTTTTAGCATATCTCTTATTTCTACTGTTTTGCCTATATTTCTTGTTGCAAGAACTAAAATATGTTTCATTATTGTCTCCAAGTAATTGTTTGATTTTACAAGAGCTTATGGTAGGTAATCGGTTTTTGAGATAACCGGCATGGCCGGTGCGGGATATCGGCTCTGGGCCACAACGAAAAATGAAAGTCTTATAATTGCAGCTATCTCAAGAGACTTTCACATAAGTATGTCAGAATCTTGATATCAAAAATAAATATCAAAACAAATATATTTTTTCAAAATAATCTTGCAGCCATGAATTATATAGAGTTATGATTAGAGCCAATGAGGATTGAGCTGTTTTTTGTTCAATAACATATATTGTTTTTATTACAACAAGGAGTTTAAAAAAAATGAAAAGATACCGTTTGGCAATCATTGGAGTGTTATGTTTGTCTATCATTTCCTGTGCAGGAACCACCAATCAACAGACCAAAACAGGGCAGGGGGCACTTGTGGGTGCAGGTGTCGGAGCGATACTTGGTCAGGTCATTGGAGGAGATACTCAAGGAACACTTATCGGAGCAGGTATTGGTGCCGCACTTGGCGGCATTGCCGGAAATCAGATTGGTGCATACATGGACAGGCAGGAGCAGGCTTTAAGAAGCGTAATTGTAGAATCTGAACAGACAACAGTTGTAAGAACTGAAAATGTTCTAACAGCTACGTTTCAGTCCAGCATGTTTTTTGATACCGATTCCGATATGCTTAAAGCTGGAGCATATTCAGAAATGGACAGGGTATCAGGAGTGTTAAGGGATTATCCTCAGACCAGAATCAGGGTTGAGGGACATACCGACTCCAAAGGTTCAGATGTCTATAACCAGGAGCTGTCTCAAAGAAGAGCACAATCTGTAGCCAATGCTCTGATACAAAGAGGTGTGGATCCCTCCAGAATAGAGGTAATAGGATATGGTGAGTCTCAGCCGATATCTTCTGATGATGCTATGAATCGCAGAGTCAATATCGTTATTATTCCTATTCAGGCGTAGTAATATACTCAAAGTCGACACTTATCTATTCATAAGGCCTTTTCAACACAGTCTGAATCAGGATATTCAGGATGAAAGGATTTACAGGATAAACATCTTGTCCATCCTGTAAATCCTGGCCATCCTGATTCAGACAGATGGAGATTTGCCTGTAAATGATAGCAAGGTGTCGTTTTTGAGAATATAGTCAAGCGATTTTAAAATCCTCTCCTGCTCATCAAGAACCTCATTTAATATCTTTATATTTGTCATGGGGTTCATTATCACACTTCGTAACACAACCACCTCTTCAACCATTCCACCATAAGCCATTCTGGTTCTGGAGACAAAACTTTTACCAGCTTCTCTTTGTTTTCTCTGTATCGCGATATTGATCTGATCAATCTGTGCGTTGAGCCTCTTTTTTTCATCTATATCTGCACTGCTAAGACGCTGTCTGATTTCAGGTGGCACCATCCGATATGTAAGTATATTAAGTTCAGGTTCTGTTATAAGTTCAAAAAGATCTCTATTCTTGATTTCCTGTGCAAATTTTTTTGCGGTTTCAATGCCATGGTCAATAATAAGTGCATAACCTCTTGTTCCCATAATCTTAAGGGCACTGTCCAATATAAGGGAGTTGGCTTCTCTTGACCCTTCCAGCGTCTTTATACCAAGATCGACACTGCCCTGGCGGTTAACATAATTTGAGTGGTATGCAATATGATTCATGGAGAGTGGAGATTTAAAAAACACCATGCCGCATGTCATTGGCATAAAAAATTGCTTGTGTCCATCAACAGTTACCGAATCTGCACGCTCAATTCCCTTGAGTTTGTGTGAATATTTTTCAGACAGCATGACAGGTCCTCCCCATGCCGCATCCACATGAAAATTGATTCCCTGTTCCTCACAGATATCTGCAATATCATCAAGAGGATCTACAATACCGGTCTCTGTAGCTCCTGCCACGCCTACAACTGAAATGATTCCAGTTTTTCCATCTTTTTTTATATCCTTTATGGTTCTCAAAAGTCTTATGACATCCATACGATGCTCTGCATTCACATCAACCGGAATAACGTTTTTATTGCCAATGCCAAGAATGCCGCCAGATTTTTTAAGTGAAAAATGTCCTCTTCTGGAAACAAGCAGCACCGCATTTTCAAAGCAGTAGGCTTTCAGTGCCTGAGCAATGCCCTCTGACTCAATTCCGTCAAACTTGCCAGTGAGCTTAATATTATTGAGTTGAATGCCGGCATGAATCCTGTCGATACTTTCAGAGCCTGTATTGAGACTTGCAGTTCCTGTATCGATACCCCCAGTGTTTTTATAGATATAGTCAAAAGGTTTGAAAAAGTTATTGCGTGCTACCCACAGTGCGGTCAGGTTTGCAGTTGTGCCACCTGTTGTGAAAGAGCCAAGCGAGGTATCTGCATTTTGGACATGTTGATTGTAGAATGACTCATCAAAACCATAAATAAGCCGGTGAATTTTTGCAAGTACCTGTTTTTCAAGTACAGACAAAACCTTTGATGTTTCAAGTTTTATAACATTTTGATTCAAAGCTGCCACAATAGCTTTGAGATGTACCATGAAAAAAGGAATAGCGGCTGTCATGTGGCCCACAAAATAGGGCGATGCCACATTTACAGCTCTGGGGGCAATCTGGGATATAATATCTGAAATCACCTCTGCAAGTTTTTTTTCAGGATCAGAGTTGATAACTGTATCTTGAAACCCTGCTGTCAGCTCTTTAAGGCTTATCTCTTCAGTCACTCCGACATTTCGGTTGATAAATTCATGCAGACCAAAAAGAATCTGTTCCATATATTTTACAAGGATCTCCTTGCAGTCATCATCTTCAGGTCTTATGAATATCTTTTTAAGGCGTTCCCAGTCAGCAACTAATTTTGGTTGTTTAGGTTTATGCATTTATTTATCCGAGATTGTTTTTTAGTTTGTTTTTCTGTAGAAAATCACATCCTTTGGGCGTGATTATGTCGATGAAAGCTATTTTTTTACTATTATGGGGGTGGAAAAAATGGAGAGATGCAAATGGGCAGGTAGCGATGAACTTATGATAAACTATCATGACAATGAGTGGGGAGTTCCGGTTCATGATGACAGGCTTCTGTTTGAGTTTTTGACTCTTGAAGGTGCTCAGGCCGGTTTGAGCTGGATCACTATTCTTAGAAAGAGAGAGCATTACAGAGCCGCACTGTATAACTTAGAGCCGAAGAAAGTTGCTGGTTGCTCATACTCTGAGATTAAAGAGATGTTGAATAATCCCTCCATTGTTAGAAACAGGGGTAAAATTGAAAGCACTGTTTCCAATGCAAAGGCAATTCTTGAACTACAAAGAGAATATGGCAGCTTCAATGAGTACATATGGTCATTTACAAATGGAAAGCCTATTCAGAATTACTGGAAATCTCATGTGGAAATCCCTTTGCATACAGCAGAATCCTCTAATATGAGCAAAGATATGAAAAAAAGAGGCTTCAAGTTTGTAGGCCCTACGATATGCTACTCCTTTATGCAGGCTGTTGGAATGGTTAACGATCATACTGTTAACTGCTTTCGGCATATGCAGATATGCAAACAAAATGGAGGGGCAGGCTGCCCGCCTGGCCTGAATTGAAGAAAAGATTTAGTCTGCCGGACAGCACTTTTGCGTACATGGCTTATGGGACAGCTTATTTGCAGACAAATTCATCAGATCTCTTTTTGTCTCCTGTCTTGAATTTTCCCACCATAGATTTGAGCTTTGATGAAAGTGTTGAAAGATCGTTTGAGCTTGAATCCAACTTGGAACTGGAGCTGGATATCTCTGATGTGTATCTGTTAACCTCTGCAATATCTTTTGCAATGTCCTCTGAGACAGAAGAGCTCTGTGCCACGTTGTGATTAACTTCCTGTATGCCAATAGAAGCTTGAGAAATATTTTCTGCAATTTCAGATGTTGCAGAAGATTGCTCATCTATGGCAGTTGCGATATTTTTTACAATATCATTGACCTTTCCAATAACCTGTGAGATCTCGCCTATTTCATTCACACTTGCCTGAGTTGAAGTCTGAATATTATTGATTTTTTCCTTGATCTCCAAAGTGGCATTGGCAGTTTGTTTGGCCAGCTCCTTGATTTCATTTGCTACAACCGCAAATCCCTTGCCAGCTTCTCCTGCACGAGCGGCCTCTATGGTAGCGTTCAGTGCAAGAAGATTTGTCTGTCCAGAAATGTCTGTAATCACTTCAGTGACCCGCGTGATATCCTTTGCAGCCTGGCCAAGTGTATTGACACGAGCTACAGCATCTGAAGATTTTTTTACAGCTTCAGCCGTTATATTGCGAGCCTGCTCGGAATTGCCTGCAATCTCGCTAATGGTACTGGTCATCTCCTCTGCTGCTGCTGCAACAACGTTGATATTTGTGGATGCCTCTTCACATGCTGCGGCAACTGAACCCATATTGGCACTCATCTCTTCCGCTGCTGCTGCAACTGCCTGAGATCTCTCGGAGAGAACTACAACTCCATTTGCCATACTGGCAGAAATTTTTGACAAATCACAGGCTGAACTATCGACAACTTCGGTATCTGAAGAGATATTGCCAATTAGGATTTGCAGCTTTTCTACAAATATATTAAACCAACCGGAAAGTTCATCAATTTCATCATTGTATTTTTGCTTTACAGTCAGACGTTTGGTTAAATCTCCCTCGCCTTCGGCAATATCCTTTAGCATTGCAACGGTAGTGTTAATGGGTTTTGTAACAATGACATGGAGACAAAAAATAATGGTCAGAATCAGGGCAACAAGAATACAGCCTGAAATTACAACCTGAGAAGTTATTGACTCTTTTATATTTTGCTTGAAAAGCTGGTTGAACTGACTGATTGCCTTGTCTGTCTGTTGCTGTCTTTGCTCAAGTTCCTGTTTGATCAGCTCTCTTGTATAATACATATATACAGTCCCTACTTTGTCTTTTTCATGGATGGCATCTCCCACCACAGAGAGCGACTCATCCAACTCAACATCGTCAGGAATTTTACTGCCCACATTTATATCAGGATTTTTCCATGCTGCTGTAAAAGGACCTCCATCTGCGTCAAGCACTTTTATTGCAACAATGCCATCTATCTTCAGGTAATTTTCAAGAAGGGTTGAAAGACCGTTCTGATCAAAATTATAAACAAAATTTTGTGTTACGCTTCTGCATATCTCCATGTTCATCTGAATACTGTTTATAAGAGATTTGTCTAATTTTATGGAGTCAGCCTCAAGTGACTTTTTCTGAGATTCTTCAAAATTGGAAATGATCAACTTGGACATGGAAAGCTGCATATTGATTGAGATCAAGCTGCTGATAGCCAAAAGAATTAACACAATAATGGTACATCCTACAGAAGTTTTAAAAGAGATGCTGTATTTTCTTTTTTTATCTGCCTCTGCCATGCTAAGTGCTCCTTATCATTAATTAATTGTGATTTTGGGGTCGATAAATAGATGAAATGTACAAATAAACCTTCATGGCCGTTGTGTGGCCACCCCGAATTATGAAAATTAGAGGGGATTTTCATGGTAAACAGTATGGATAAAACTCATATCAGTTTTTTTTCCATCTTTCAAGTTTTTCAAAGGCTCTTTCAGCAGCATTAAAGATGTCCAAAAGAGGAACCGGTTTTCTGAAATAGTCTTCAAAACCTGCCCCTTTACATTCAGCTAACTCAAAATGCGAGGCATATCCTGTAATGGCATAGGCAATGGTCAGTGGATTACGTTTTATAATTTCCCTGCACAGGTCAACTCCGTTCATTTCGGGAAGGTTAAGATCGATAAAGATTACAAGAACAGTAGTTTCTTCAAGAATTTCAAGGGCTTCAGAAGGGCTT
Organism: Desulfamplus sp.; assembly: GCA_015231705.1. GTDB lineage: Bacteria > Desulfobacterota > Desulfobacteria > Desulfobacterales > Desulfobacteraceae > Desulfamplus. The sequence goes on from JADGBC010000033.1 coordinate 7,630, forward strand.
TCTGCAGTGAATACCTCATATCCCTTGGTGACAAGGGCGGATTTTAACAGTAAACATATTGACGATTCATCATCAACTACAAGTATTTTTTTTTCAATCATAGTACGCCTCTCTCAATCACTGTGTGTTAAGCCCCGAATCATAAAAATCAGAATGATTACCACATATACATATTTCTGAATAGTAATTGCAATATATTTTTTTTTATAATATCTGTGAGTCGTAGTATGGTTTTGATTGTATGGCATTCGGATTTTAATAAGCTTATTTTATCATGAAAATGCAATCTGATTTTCATGATCGGGGGTGAGCGAAACCGATCATGAACGTTTATTATATTTTTATATTTATTGTTTGCAACATAAGATTAAAAAAAGGATTATTTATATGGATTTTAAAGTTATGGCGTCCAATATCGGTATTGATGATGAGGATTTTATTGAACTTCTGGAGATGCTTGTGGATGTATCAACGACAGATATTGTCAATTTTGAGGCAGAAGTGGCTGCAGGCAACTACAAGAGTGCAGCAATGGCGGCCCATTCTATCAAAGGGGCCTCCGGGAATCTTGGACTGACTGATATCGCTGCTGCTGCTGCAGAATTGGAAAAAGCTGCCAAGAACAGTGATCAGAGCCAGATGTCAGAAAAAATAGCCTTTTTAAAACAGGAGTTAAAACAGATCTCTGAAGGCTTGTCTTAAGAGTCGTTGTGTCAAGGGGCTTTATGTGAAAGTCTCTTTAGATCGCTGTGCTTATGTGGCTTTCATCGTTCGTTGTGTCAGGGAACCAATATCTCGCTCCGGCCGTGCCGGTTATATATGAAAAAGAGTCTCTCCATTAACAGCTGTGGTTCGTGCTGTCTCGGACAGGGGGGTGCCAAGAATCCTGGATACGGCAAGGGCAACCAGAAAAATATTACAGGGTTCATTTAATCCCATCTCGTAAAGTTTCTGAGATTGTATAAACTCTTTGAATTCATGCAATTCATCTCTATTGGCAATATGGTGAGGGAGGATGGCAGGGCTGTCAGTCTCAATAAGAAGTCTGTCAGGAGAGACAGCTTTTAACGATTTTTTTACCTTTTTATTGTCAGGATGGGTCACTGAGCCGGAAAAAGAGATATACAAGCCATATTTTTCCAGCAAAGGTACCATGTCGGCAGAACCGGAATAGGAGTGAATCACTCCCCCCTCCCGTAGAGGACCAGTGTGTTTTAATATTTTGATAAGAGTATCCCATCCTTTACGAATATGGATTGAGACAGGTATATTGCGTTCTCTTGCCATACCAATTTGAGTTTTGAAAATAACCTCCTGTGTCTCCCTATTAACATTTTTAATGATATGATCCAGCCCTATCTCGCCAATAAAGGGGGTTCTACCCTGGAATTTCAGATCAAGATAACTGTCAAGAGAGTCAAACCATTTTGTCGAAACATTTTCCACAAACCACGGATGAACTCCAAAAGAGGGGAGCACATTTCTATATTGTAAAGCAATATTGGCAAGAGCCTTCCAGTCTGACTCCTTTGTTCCGCAGCAGACAATGGTTTTTCCCCTGTTCTGTTGCCACCTGTCCATTATCCCCTCAATATCCCACATTATTTCGGGTTCTTGAAGGTGCGAGTGTGCATCGAAAAAATGGTATTCCTGGTTGTGGTTCATAGATTACCCAAAAAAATCTTGCTGCTTCACGTTGACAATCTTGATTCTCTCGTAGAAAGTCGATTTAGAGAAATCTGAGTTCAATAAAATCAAGGTGTTATTGAACTCAAAATGCCAATTCAGGACTTTATGTGAAAGTCTCTTGAAATAGCAGTAATCATGCGACTTTCATTCTTCGTTGTGGCCAAGAGCAATACCTCGCTCCGGCCGTGCCGGTTATTATGAAACCGTAAGTCGTGATTGTGCTCAGTCTGGTATGAATCAGATGGTTATTCAAGTTCACTGGTCTCATGTCCAAGCCTTCTTGTCATAAGCCTTGCAATGGCGTTGGCAGGGGTGCTGTTTTCATACAGTGCCCTGTAGACTTCGTTTATAATGGGAAGTTCAATATTTAGTTTTCTGGCAAGATTATAGACAGATTTTGTATTTCTGACCCCTTCTGCAATGGTCAGTCTTTTATCCTGTATCTGACCAATAGTCATACCCTGTCCCAGCTGCTTTCCAACAGTGTAGTTACGGCTCAGATCACCTGTGCATGTCAAAATAAGATCTCCAACTCCTGATAGTCCTGCAAATGTATGGGGATTGGCACCCATTCTCATACCAAGTCGCCTGATCTCTGCAAGGCCACGGGTGATAAGAGCTGCCCTTGTATTTAAACCAAGATTCATGCCATCCACAAACCCTGCAGCAATGGCAATAACATTTTTGACAGCACCGCCTATCTCAAGACCTATGGGGTCATCGTTCACATATACTCTGAAATAGTCAGTTGCAAAAATATGTTGAATACGTGTTGCAACTTTGATGTTTTTTGAAGCCACGCTGATAGCTGTCGGAACCTTCTGGGCAACTTCCCGTGCGAAACTCGGGCCTGAAAGTACAACAATATGCTCTTCATTCAGAAAAGGAATAGATTCACAGATCACACCCATCATAGTCAGATAGGTACCATCTTCAATACCTTTGGAAGCTGTGATTATTATGGTTTCAGGTGAAATGAATTCGCTTATACGGGTAGTGACCATTCTCATGGTATGGGATGGAACCACAATCAGGAGGATACTGTTAGATCTTACTAAGCTTTCAATATCGTTTGTAGGGACAATATTGCCAGAAAGTTTTACGCCTGGCAAAAATAGTTTATTCTCACCATATTCAAGGATATCCTGTTTAACTTCAGATTCATATGCCCACAGGTCAACAGCATATTGTTTTTCAGCAAGAAGATTGGCAAGTGCTGTACCCCAACTTCCGGCACCAATCACACCTATTTTTTGATTTTTGTTACTATTGTGCATCATTAATATTCTTTGTCCTTTACCGTGCAAATACATTTTTATTTTCATGATTCAGGCTGGTCTTTACAAAAAAATAATCCATTGTTTTTAGTGTGCTCTTATAGATTGACATATTTCTGATCCATGTGCTACTGACATTTGCTTATTAGCGTCAAAATGTGCACAAAAAAATAATCTGATAATAAATTATAACTCCTTCGTAAAAAAAATCGGTTTGAAACCATTTCTAGAATCATAACTTATTGAATTTACATGGTGTAAAAGTGGATCTCTGTTTTTTGCGAGCCTATCAATTGTAGCATCCTTCCTCTGCCAGTTGACAATTATTGTAAATATATCCATTATTTTGGAATTTCCTTTAAAAAGCGTCAACTAATTTTGAGTAGATCTTTAAAGGATGACTAAATTATCAGGGGGAATTTTTACCTGATATAAGTTTTAAAATCAACTTATCATGCAAACTTCAGCTTATAAGTTGGAATTTTTAATTTTATCAGATCATCTTAATATCGCATCAGTCATAACTTCTCAAAGTTGCTACAACATATTGTGTTCAATGATAACTTACGACTCACGAGTTATGCCAATGAAGCAGGAGAGCGTCTCTCAAATTATTGGGATTAAGTCAATCAGGGAAGTCGGGGTTGCCAGAGGGATAAATGAGGGCTGGAGATGGCTTACTGAACAGCTCAATACGATAGAGATAAATAATGGTTAACAAAGCGATAATGGCTTACCATAATAAACATATAGATAAGAACAAGAATTTAGAGGCAAACGAACAAGAAAGAGGAGAGTGGTGGCTTAGCATATCAACCGGCCTTTTTCTGGCAATTCTTGCTGTTGTATTGTGGTGGGCACTTGAAAAACAGGAAGATGCTAACAGACATAACTCCATCATTGCTGAAAATCAAAGGGTACTTGATATTATTGAGATTGATATAAGAAATGTTATTCTCTCCTTACAACGTATGGTAAATAGATGGGAAATCCGCGGAGGCACTCCTGAAAAGGAGTTTATCAGCGATGCTAAAGCCTACATAACCGATAACCCTGGATATCAGGCACTTGAATGGGTGGATAAAAGTTTTCATGTAAGATGGATAGTACCTCTATCAGGTAATGAGGCAGCCCTGGGTCTTGATATTGGATTTGATAAAAAACAGCGGATAGATCTGGAGAATTCCAGGGATAGCAGGTCGCCCGCAATATCCGCTCCTGTTAATCTGGTGCAGGGAGGAGAAAGAGGATTTACCGCCCATTTTCCTATTTATGTTCAAGGTACGTTTGATGGTTTTATACTTGCAGTTTTTAACACAAAAAAGTGGATGGCTCACCTTATTGGTGTTTCTGAAGAGACTCAAGGTGAGGCAAATAATTTTCTGTCTCTTGTCTCTATTGATGGAGAAGAGATTTTCAGGGTAGCGGGTTGGGATGATAGCAAGGAAACTAAGTGGGATACCATCTCATCTGCCACAATTTTTGGCCACCTGTTTACTGTCCAAAACCGCCCTACAAATGAATTCATTAAACGTAGCCATTCAATGTTGCCCCGTTTTGTATTTACAGGGGGAATCTTTTTATCTTTTCTGATCTCCATGATTGTATATCTGTTACAGAAAACAGCCAGGGCGGTTAAAACAGCTCTGGCTGGAAAAGATGCTCTTGAAAAAGAGGTCACTGTCCGAAAAATGATTGAGTTGTCACTTATTGAAGAGAGGCAAAGGCTCGCGTACATACTTGAAGGTACCAATGCAGGTACATGGGAGTGGAATGTTCAGACAGGAGAGATCATATTCAATGAGAGATGGGCACAAATCATAGGTTATACACTTGAAGAACTTCAGCCTATATCAATAGATACATGGATAAAATTTGTCAATCCTGATGATCTTGAGATATCCAGCAATCTGCTGGAAAAGCATTTTAATGGAGAGCTTGATTATTATGAGTGTGAAGCACGTATGCAACATAAAAATGGCAGCTGGGTGTGGGTGCTTGACAGAGGTCGTGTCTCTACATGGACAGATGATGGCAAACCTCTTCTTATGTCCGGTACTCATCAGGAAATCACGCAACGTAAAATCTCTGAAGAGAAAATCCGCTATCTTGCAAACCATGATGCGTTAACTGATCTGCCCACTCTCAGGATGGCACGGGATCGAATACATATTAGCATAGAGATGGCAAAAAGAAATAAAACAATGTCTGCAATACTGTTTATCGATTTGGATGGTTTCAAATCTGTGAATGATAACTACGGGCATGATGCAGGAGATGCTGTGCTTAAAACCGTTGCAAAACGACTTCTTTCATGTGTACGTAAAGCTGATACGGTTGCCCGCATAGGTGGAGATGAATTTATAATAGTTCTGACTGAAATTAACTCTTCTCAAAGTGCTGCTCTGGTTGCTGAAAAGGCACTGGAACTTGTGGCAGACACTATCCCCTTTAACGGATTTCAACTAAGGGTTGAGGCAAGTATCGGCATTGCACTTTATCCTGGGAATGGAGATGAAGTGGAGACGCTTATTAAGAAGGCAGACTGTGCTATGTATGAGATAAAAAATTCCGGCAAAAATGGATATGCTTTTGCTGATACAAGAAGATAAGCAGCTTTACTGCATTTTCTGTTGGATCGAAATTCCGGCACTGTGCCAAGAAATTAGACTATGCAAAATTGTTGTCAAAAAAGTTTTAAGTAGACCTAAAATGCTCTACAAAATAAATTTTTTCCCCGTTATGAAGGAAGGATTCTAAGCATAGAGGCGTTCATTATGATGATGATTCCTCCATCCTAACTTCTTCGCACAGTACCGAAATTCCTGAACAATAAAATAAGGATAGATTGATTTGAACGCAGGGGAGAGTGGACTTTAGCAGTGTGGAATAGCATCAATGCAAAAAAGGTGAATCAGCAGTAAAGTGCACTGCTGATTAGCATAAACATCCATGGTGGACAATAGCCACAATAAAAAAATGAAAGCCTCTATAAAAACAGAGTCTTATTGAGGCTTTCATATAAACATACATGGCGGTTCCCCACCACAATAGAAGAAATGAAAGTCTTCATAAAACCAGATCCTTACAGAGACTTTCATATAAAGAAGCCGTATAGATCAGGGTGCCTTGACTACATGACCTGATTTGATGCAGTTTGTGCAGACATCAATTCTTTTAGCCTGTCCGTTAATAACAGCCCTAACTCTCTGTAGATTGGGATTGAACCGGCGTTTATTTACATTATGTGCATGGCTTACATTGCAACCTACCATAGGTTTTTTACCACATATCTTACACTCTTTAGACATTATTATTCTCCTTAAAAAATAAAATTAGCTAATTTAAAACGAGGACTTATACCTCTAATCAGTCAGAATGTAAAGCAGAATCCTTTTCTCTAATAATTTTGCTGCACATTGCAATGTTGTCCAAAGCACGCTTGCCAGCTTCAGTATCAGGGTATAGTGCAAAGATGTTTTCAAATCGCTTGAGAGCAGCTTTATAACGTTTATCTTTCAAGTAGAAATTAGCCACGTACTCTTCGTGGTCTGCAATGCTTTCCATGCACCTTTGAATCTTTGTCTCTGCTTTTGGGGTATGCGGATCTTTGGGAAATCGGTTTGCAAGACGTTTGAACTGTTCCATTGCCTTTTTGGCAGGGGTTTGATCTTTGTCAACAGTTTCTATTCGGTTGTACCAGCACATACCGGTTCTGTATATTACATAGGGGGTAGCTTCATTTTTAGGGTGAAGGTTTTCAAACTCCTCATAACTGGCACGTGCATCTTCATAATTTTCTAGTTTGTAGTGGGAATCGGCAATCTTGAGTTCTGCTAAAATGGCATACTGGCTGAACGGATACCAATCTCTGAGTGTAGTGAAAGATTTGATTGCTTTTTTGTAATCTTTATCTCTGTATTCAATGCTTCCCTGTGTCGCAAGCTCTTTTGCACTTTTTTCCATCTCATGATCCTCTGAGCCGAACCATGAACAACCTGAAAAAAGAGCGAGGAGAATGATTGAAATTAGAATGTGAATATTACTTTTCATTAGTTGCACCATGAGACTTAAATAAAAACTGAATAAGCTTAAGTTTTTAATTTCAACTTATTCAGTTTTTTAATTGTTGATATTTTGGGGTATGTTCTGAATTTTTATGGCTTAATATTTACGAATCTATCAATTTTGAGGTTACTTGCTAAAAAGAATTTACCACAGCTTTCTGTCTTTAAAAGTCAGAGGCGGATCTAAGGATACCACCATTCTTGTCTAATCCTGCAAATTTTCAATATAATGCTCTGCGGACATCACCGCAATAGCTGCATCACCTACAGCAGTTACGATCTGTTTAAGGGGCGTGGTTCTGACATCTCCAGCGGCAAAAATGCCAGGAACAGAGGTCTCCATATTTCCATTAGTATATATGAATCCGCCATCATCCATGTTCAAGATATCTCCAACAAAAGCAGTGTTGGGAGTGATACCGATCCAAATAAAGCAACCTTGTGCCTTGATATCTTTCTCTTCACCGGTTTTGACATTCTTAACTTTCACATTTTCCACAGCAAACAGACCATCCATCCCCGAAACAACGGAATCCCAGATAATCTCTATTTTATCATTTTTATGTGCACGTTCCTGTAGTATCTTTGTTGCTCTGAGTTCACCTCGCCTGTGTATCAGATAGAGTTTTTTTACAAATTTTGTAAGAAAAATAGACTCCTGAACAGCTGTGTCACCACCTCCCACAGCAACAACTGTTTTATCTCTGAAAAAGGGTCCGTCACATGTGGCACAAAAAGATACTCCTTTGCCCATGAACTGTGACTCGCCGATATTGAGTTTTTTAGGAGATGCACCAGATGCAATAATTACGGTTTTGGTGGTGACCGATTTTTTCGCAAGATTAACTGTTTTTATCTCCCCATCAACCTGTATTGATGTCACATCCTCAATTTCAATGTTGAGACCCAGATTTTTTGCTTGGTTCAGCATCTTTTCGCCCAATTCATAGCCACTGATGCCATCTGGAAATCCAGGGTAATTTTCAATCCAGTCAGAAACAATTACCTGTCCTCCGGGAGCCGCTTTTTCATACAGTACAACATTCATTCTTGCTCTGGCAGCGTATATTCCCGCAGTAAGTCCTGCAGGACCTCCGCCAATTATCACAAGGTCATAGTCGGTCTGTCTCATTTAAAAAATCCTCCCGCAATTACAAAATTCCCTCGATAGCCTCTTCCAATTTTGCCTTTGCGACCATTCCTGTGATCTGATCAGCTATCTGCCCGTTTTTGAAAAAAATAAGCGTGGGTATTGCCTGAATAGCATATTTGCTTGGAGTTAAAGGATTCTCATCAACATTAACCTTTACAAATTTGATTTTTCCAGCATAACTCTTCTCCAGAGCCTCAATAGTAGGTGCAATTGCTCTGCAGGGGCCGCACCAGGGTGCCCAGAAGTCAACCAGTACCGGCAAGTTTGATTTCAATACTTCACTCTCAAAGGTATCATCGTCTATTTCTATAATGTTTTCTGACATTTATTATCTCCTAATGTTGGATTTGTTGAGCACATTCCTGTGTTGATAAAAACCATTTTGTCAATATATGAGTTTAGCTATCCTTTGTCAACATAATGAAAAATTCCTTTGATCTGTAGCAGATATTCTGTAATATCGTGTTGCTGCGACAGATTGTGTGGCATGGAGATTGATTAAAATAGATACAATTTTAGGAGGGTATGGTGGCAAAAAAAATTAAAATAGGCACACTGATATCTGGTGGAGGAACTAACCTTCAAGCTATTATTGACAGCTGTGCAGATGGAAGAGTTGACGCACAAATTATGTTTACAGGCTCTGATGTCCCTGGGGTAAAAGGGCTTGAGCGGGCACAAAAGGTGGGAATAGACACTTTTGTTGTAGATTACAGCCAGATTATCAAGCGTGTAAAAGAAGATCTGTCAGGATCTAACGTGACGAACAATATGTCGCCTATGATACTGCCGGAGGACTTTAACCTTGAAGAGATTAGGGCAAAACAGCATTTAATCAATAAAGATAAAGGAGTTGAACGAATTGATTTTTTTTTAAAATCAAGGGCGGTGGCAGAACAGAAACTTTTAGATCATATCCGTCCATATAAAATTGATCTGCTTGTGCTTGCTGGTTTTATGCGTACCCTTACTCCCTATTTTATTGACAGGATAAATACAGTTCCTGGCAAATTCAAGATTATGAATATCCATCCTGCACTGCTGCCGGCATTTCCTGGAACTGACGGTTATGGAGATACTTTCAGATATGGATGCAAGGTTGGAGGATGTACTGTTCATTATATAGATTACGGCGAAGATACCGGCCCTATTATCGGGCAGCGTGCTTTTCAGATTGAGGATGGTGATACTCTTGAACTGGTAAAACAAAAAGGGCTTGCATTGGAGTGGCAGTTGTATCCCGAGTGTATACAAAAATTTGCTCAAGGTCTGGTTTAGAATTTTGTGATCAGTTCTGGATTCATCTTTTTTATTCAGTATCGAGTTCAGCAGTTTGTGTTCTTAATAGATGTTTCAGTAATTTTCACGCAGATAGTCAACTACCCTTTTTGAATCAAGATTGAGAAGGGGTTTGCAAAAGCCCAAATTGAACAACAAGCTCTTTTAATGTCTCAATATTATTCAAAGATGGTTCGTCAATGACACACTCAAGCAGATGATTCATGATTTTGCCTACTTCCGGGCACGGCGATATATTGAGAATCTTCATTATATCATGCCCTGAAATTTCAAGATCCCTTACAGAAAGCACAACATTACCACCTTTGAGTTTATCGTTTTTAAGCTCCTGTCTTATTTTGTCAATTCTGAGCCTGATATCTGACCTGTTGTATGGCTGTTTTGCCAGATTTGCAGCCTTGTCTGCGATTCTCATCTGCATAAAGGTTTGCCATTTAATATCATGTTTTTTGAGAAAAGCCAGAAGCCTTCTTACAGCTTTGGGTGTAGAGTCAGCTTTCAGTGGACGCATGTGGGTCTTGATAACAGCATCAATAAATTTGATCTCTTCACTGCTGAACCTTAGTTTTTGCAGGTCATGAATGACAGCATCAGCCATTTTTTCATGATCAGGGAATGTAAGCTGCCCATCTTTTATCTGTGCTGCATCGTACTTTCCTGCATCATGCAGATAGCCAGCAAGGCGAAGAACAGGCTTTCTCGGAGAGAGGGCATCCCCAGACATAAGACAATGTTCGAATACCGTCTCTCCATGATAGGGGCCTCCATCCAGACGATCACACCGGCTTAAGGAGGGGAATATCAACTCAAGCAGTCCGGCAGTGTTAAGTGTCCTGAAAAAAAACGATGGAGTTGCATGGCTCATTGCTTTTAAGATCTCATGGCGGATTCTTTCAGGAGCTGTACCATCGACTATCATATTCCGGTGTCTGATTATACTTTCAAGAGTTGAAGGGGCAAGGCTTCCTCTTAGCAATGATGCAAATCTGCACGCTCTAACCATCCTTAAAGGGTCTTCTGCTATTCTCTCTTCAGGGTTGCCTGTAAATCTGATTATTCTATCTTTCAGGTCTTGTTTGCCGCCAAAAGGGTCTATAAATGTGTCAGATATTGGATCAAAGGCCATGCTGTTAATTGTGATATCCCTTTTTGCAAGATCGCATTCTGGAAAAGAAAAGTCTGTTTTGGATGCATGAGATGAATTGGATGCATGAGATGAATTGGATGCATGAGATGAATCTGAACGGCATGATGCCACTTCAATTCCGTTAACCATGCAAACAGCAAAAGTTTTTCCCACCTTTTTGATCTTTTCGTTTGCAAATATCCTGAGAATCTCTTCGTATTGTGCATTGGTGACAATATCAAAATCACAAGGGTCTTTTCCCATAATCATATCTCGTACTGCACCACCGGCAAATAAGGCTTTAAATCCTTTTTGAGTTAATGCTCTTGCGATATAAAGACTTTTGTTTTTTTCATGAAAAAGAGTTGTGCTTTTTTTATCAGGTTTGCTCATTGTCAATGTACTTTATTGCTCTTTCTGACTCCACCTTGCCACAAGGTCATGTTCCACGCCAAGATGATCCAGCACTCTTGCCACTACGGTATCGCAAAGCTGTTCAATGTTTGAAGGAAATGTGTAGAACGATGGACAGGGAGGCATTATTGTGGCTCCTGCATGGCACGCCCTTGTCATGTTTTCAAGGTGAATCAAGTTTAATGGAGTTTCGCGGGGAAGCAGAATCAGAGGACGTCTCTCTTTGAGGCAGACATCAGCAGAGCGGGTGATAAGATTGTCAGCCATTCCTGAAGCAATGGATGCAAGTGTTTTCATGGAACAGGGTGCAATGACCATACCGTGGTGTATGAATGATCCGCTTGCAGGAGCAGCACAGCTTTCGTGCTGACTGAAAATCTCAAGGGTGGCAGACTCGTGAAGTTTTGCCCCTTCCAGAACAAGAAAATCGAGAAAACTGCTTTGAGCATTGAATATGGTTTCATGCTCCAAAACCTTCAACCCTCCATCCGAGATCATCACAATCACATGGCATGGCCGTTCCAGCAGAGCCTTTATCAATCTGATGCCATAAATTGATCCGGATGCTCCGCAAATTGCCACAACGTATTTTTTTTTATTTATCAAATCAGAAAATCTCCATTTTAGAATAAATTGGCAGTATTGGTGACTATAATGCTAAACGCTGTGCTTAACCAGAGTATTTTATGCAAGACAAGACAATGGCTGCTATGAAATCAATGCCCTCACAATGGCCTCCACAACTACGCCTGAAAACAGAATCATTGAAATAAGACTGTTGATGTTGAAAAATGCAATATCTATTTTTTCCAGATTGTCAGGTTTTACTATTCGGTGCTCTACAATCAAAAGCAGCCCTATTGTCAGAAGAAAGATCAAAAATACAGGATGCATTCCAAATGTGAAATACATTATGGTAAGAAAAATAAAGCTGAGAAGATGAAGCAGGGAAGATACTGTCATAGCTTTTGTAGCACCAAGTTTTGCGGGTATGGAAAAAAGCCCCTGTTCCCTGTCAAAGTCGATATCCTGACATGCATATAGAATATCAAAGCCTGCAATGTAAGTCATAAGAGCAAGTGTCAGAAATAGAGCAGAGAAGGAGAAAGAGCCTGTAAGTGCTATCCATGCACCGGCAGGAGCCAAAGATATGGCAAATCCAAGATAGATGTGGCAGTATTTTGTGAATCTCTTGGTTATAGAGTAGAAAAGAAGGACAAAAAGGACAGGAAAAGAGAGGATAAAGCACAGTTTACCAAGCATTGCCGCTGCAAAAACAAACATGGTGCAAGAGCCTGCGACAAAAATAGCTGCCTCTTTTCTGGTAAGAAGTCCAGATGGTATCTCTCTGATCAAAGTTCTTGGATTTTTTGCATCAATGTCAGCATCGGTAATGCGGTTAAAACCCATGGCAGCAGATCTTGCACCAACCATAGCAACAAGTATCCATACAAGATCTGACATTACAGGTTTATGATCCCTCCATGCCATTACCACGGCAGACAATGCAAAAGGCAGAGCAAAAATGGTGTGGGAAAATTTTATCATTTTGCCATATGTATGGATTGTTTTGGTTAAATTTGCTGCTGTATTGCTCAATTTGGATAATCTCTTTTCTATATCTGAAAACATTTTTTTTGATCCATACTTTTAATGCGAATTAGGAGTTAAAATAATCCATGTTTTTTGTGTAAAATTAGTGGTATCCAACCAAATACTAATAAATCTTCATGGCCTTTGTGTGGCCACTCCTTACCATGAAAATCAAAATCTATTTTCATGGTAAAACACAAGGAGCAAACATGGATTGGGTTGTGTTAAAAAATACCATAAGCCTTTGTTGAGCATTCAGGACATTTTCCGCCTGAGATCATATGGTTTTTGATATTGTAGGCTATTCTCTGAATCAACATCTTTGTGCAGACATGGCAGAAGGTGTTTTCAGAATCAAGGCCAGGTGCATTGCCGGTATATACATAACGCAGTCCTGCCTCTTTTCCTGCCTTAAATGCCATCTTTAGGGTGGATAAAGGTGTGCTTCCTCTGTCAGTCATTTTATAGCAGGGGTGAAAACGGCTGATATGCCAGGGTGTTTCAACACCAAGTGACGTGGCAATAAATTCTGCCATCTTCCTAATTTCAGACGGATCGTCATTAAGACCTGGTATCAGCAGGGTTGTAATCTCCAGCATAATGCCAAGAGATTTCATAAGAATGAGATTCTCCTTCACAGGTTCAATGCGTGCCTTGCAAAATTTTCGGTAAAAATCATCATTAAATGCCTTTAGATCGACATTGGCAGCATTGAGGTAGGGTGATACCATGTGGATCACCTCGCTTGACATAAAACCATTGGTCACAAAGATATTCAAGAGCCCCTTTTCATGTGCCAGCTTTGCAGTTTCAAGGGCAAACTCAAAATAGACTGTAGGTTCTGTATATGTATAGGAGATACTCGCACACCCGGCATTTATCGCCTGAGCAACGAGCGTTTCTGGATCGATATCCATACCCTGTATTTCCCGTTTGTAATGCTCAGAAATTTGGGAAATCTGGCTGTTCTGGCAGAAAGAGCATTGGAAATTGCAGCCTTCGGTTGCAATTGAGTAAGATGTGGAGCCAGGCAAGAGATGAAAAATGGGTTTTTTCTCTACAGGGTCAACTGCTCTTGAAATAATTTTTGAATAGACAAGAGAAACAAGCTCACCATCACGGTTTTCGCGAGCCTGACAGATGCCTCTTTTGCCAGAATCGATTATGCAGAAGTGGTTGCATATACCGCACTTGACTCTGTTATTTTTGAGTTTTTCATATATCAGTGTTTTCATAGTTTCTCCGCTTTGCCGTTTATGTGAAAGTCTTTTGAAAAAGCTGCATCATGAGATTTTCATTCTTCGTTGTGGCCATCAGGGCATGCCGTTTTATGTGCAAGTCTCTTTAAATTGACGTGATTATATGACTTTCATCCTTCGTTGTGGCCGACAGCCAATACCTCGCTTCGGCCGTGCCGGTTATAATGCATTTTACTTCACAAATCATCCTTTGTGTGGTTCATGGCAAAACCGGTAACTGGACTATATATGCCAGGTTGTTTTATTTTCAGGGGAAGTGGCCTTGTTTTGAATCTGGGTACCGGTATGATGGTCATCCCTATGATAGTGCCAAATGGTGACTTTTGAACAAGGGGACGCTGTTCAATCCATCTTGCTGTTCTGCTGTTGTTGAATGGAAACTGAAGTGTTGTTTTCCAGGTAATGGGCACATCTCCCAGAATATCAAAAGTTATCTGTCTGAGTTCCAGTATGCTAAAAAATCTTGCTTGAGAAAGTATGTTTTTGATAAAAATGCCTTTGATACGACGAATGATATTCAGGGGAGCGTATTTATTTAGTACCCCGATGAACACCTTGTCTTTTGCCACTCTGCACGCCTCTTCAATAGCTTTGGCCGGCATTTCGGTAAATTCAAGGCTGGTAAGAAAAAAGGCGTGATTAAATGTATTGTCCTCAAACGGAAGATCTTCTGCAAATGCACGATAAAGCTCCGCCTTATCATTGAGTCTCTCCTTTGCAATATCAAGCATGTAGGGAGAGGGATCAACGCCGGTAAGGTCAAGGCCGCGATTCAGAAGGGACTCAAGACTTCTTCCAGTGCCACAACCTATATCCAAAACCCTGCTGCCATCTTCAGGTGCAACCATGTTAAGCAGCAGTGCCATTTCAAGTTCAAAGGCATAACTGTTTTTTATCCGTTCAAAACGGGTCTCATAGTGGTTAGAGTCATTGAAATCAAATATATATACCATAATGCATATGATTCTATGACGAAAGTGGATAAAGTTTCAAGATGATTCTTTCTCTTGAAAATGTATTTTGATTTTCATGGTAAAAAGGCAGGTTTTATCGTATTCAAACATGCGATTCATCTATCGGCTGTCAAAAATTGAAATGTCTGTCTTTTAATTTGGAACTGCTCTGTTTATAGAGCCTCATTCTGCTTGCTCTTGGAGCAATTACATCCTATGATGATAACCAAAAATAATTGGAGTGCATTTATGACAAACCTTGATGATAAAAGCCATGCCCTGACAGAAGCAACTAAGAATGAAAGCCTGATGATTAAAGATAGTTCAAAAGACTTTCATATAAAAGTAGCTGCGGAAGCTCTGTTTTTGCAGCAGGAGCTGACCCGTCACAACCGTTTGTACCATGGTCTTGATGATCCTGAGATATCTGATGCAGAATATGACAAGATGATGGCAAGACTTATTGAGATTGAAACATCTAATCCATCTCTTTCAACGCCTGACTCTCCGACAAAGCGAGTGGGAGCTGCTCCTCTTGAGTTCTTTGAAACTGCCAGCCGTTCAATACCCATGCTTGGTCTTGACAATGCATTCAGTGATGCTGATGTCATCGATTTTCACAATCGCATTTCGGATTTGCTTGAATCTGACAAGATTTATTATACTGTAGAGCCAAAACTTGATGGAATTGCAGTCGAGCTTACATATGAGCATGGTATTTTGATTCTTGCAACAACCAGAGGAGATGGAACAACAGGAGAGGTTATAACTGAAAACGTCAGAACCATCCGCTCTGTGCCTCTTAAGATATCTGTTGATTGTGATATTATTGTCAGGGGTGAGGTTATAATACACCGCAAAGACTTTGAAAAGCTCAATCAAGCTCGCCTTGAAAAAGGAGAACCCTTGTTTGCAAATCCAAGAAACGCGGCAGCAGGCTCTTTGCGTCAGTTGGATTCAAGAATAACCTCATCAAGGCCGTTGTCAATGTTTGTTTATGGAGCAGTCATAGATTTCAAGACTGCGGGTCAACATGGAGATGGATTTGTAGATGACGGAACTGTAGGAGATAGAACTGTAGGAGATGGAACTGTAGAGGGCGGAACTGTAGAAGATAAATCTGGAGGAGATCGAGCTGTAAAGGATGAGGCTGGTGATATAAGCTCCCATGGTCAATTGCTCAAAATCCTTGAAACTTATGGCCTTCCGGTTAACCCTCTTGTACGCAAGGGACTTACTGTTGATAAGGCTGTTGAATATTACAGAGAGCTTGAACAGCAGCGGGATTCTCTTCCTTACGAGATAGACGGCATGGTTATCAAGGTTGATGATCTTGGTTTACAGAAGATTCTTGGCGTAAAATCAAGAAGTCCAAGATGGGCAATTGCATATAAATTTCAGGCAATGGAGGCGACAACTGTTGTTAAAGAGATTACAGTTCAGGTGGGCAGAACCGGAACATTGACACCGGTTGCTCTGCTTGAGCCTGTAAATGTAGGTGGCGTAACTGTCTCCAGAGCCACTCTGCACAATGAAGATGAGATTATAAGAAAGGATATAAGGGTAGGGGATAGTGTAGTTGTTGTCCGGGCGGGAGATGTTATACCCAAGGTTGTTAAAGTTATTGACTCGATGCGTACAGGAGCTGAAAGGCAGTTTTTGATGCCTGATATCTGTCCCGTATGCAGAAGTCCCGTGAAAAGAGTGGCGGATGAGGCCGCAGTAAAATGCATAAACGCGTCATGCAGTGCCCAGTTAAAAGAGCGTATAAGGCATTTTGTCTCAAAACCCGCATTTGATGTGGATGGACTTGGCAAGAAACTTGTGGATCAACTGGTTGAAAAGCAGATGATAAGCTCTTTTGCAGATCTGTTTGTTCTTGAAATTGATCAGCTCTCTTCCATGGAGAGGATGGGTAATAAGTCCGCTGAAAATATCTTCAATGCCCTGCAAAAGTCACGCAACATATTTCTTAAGCGATTTGTATATGCATTAGGCATTGACCATACCGGAGAGAATGCGGCGTTTCTTCTGTCTGAAAGATTTAAAACTCTTGATGCTCTTGTCTGTGCGTCAAAAGAGGAGATGGAAAAAATAGACGGGATAGGGTCAAAGACCTCTTGTGCGGTTTATGATTTTTTTCATAATCCAAATAATCTGTTCCTCATCAAAAGTTTGATTGATAATGGAGTTACAGTTCTTGAAAAAGAAGAGAGAGTTCAGGTCAAGACTGACAGGGCTTCAATAATTCAATTGGATACAAATTCTGTAGAACCAGAGCATCTATCTGTCAGAGGGAAAACATTTGTTTTAACAGGAACGCTCAAGAGTTTAAGCCGCTCAGAGGCTAAAGAGCTTCTTGAAGATGCCGGTGCTAAGGTAACCGGAAGTGTCAGTGCAAAGACAGATTATCTTGTAGCTGGCGAATCTGCTGGCAGTAAAATAAAAAAAGCAAAAGAACTTGGAGTGACTATTATTGATGAAGAGGCATTTAAATTGATGATTAACAGATTTAATCTATTCCGTTAAACCAACATGTCAGTTAAACCAACATGATTACGTATCAATCACCCCCTAATATAAAAATGTGATGCATTTTCACGGTAAAGAGAGTTTATGGATATATTTTTAACAGAAAAACATAAAGTTGTAAGACATTCGGTTAGAGATTTTGCACGAAGAGAAATTGTTCCCATTGCAAAAGATATTGATGAAGAGCAGCGTTTCCCATGGGAAGTTGTGGATAAGATGGCTGCACTTGGCTATTTTGGCATTCAGGTGCCCAGAGAGCTTGGTGGTGCAGGTATGGATACGGTAAGCTATATCATTATTATAGAGGAGATATCAAAGGCGTCCGCATCTTTGGGGTTGTGTGCTTCTGTCCATAATAGCGTTGCTCTCTATCCGATTCTTGCCTTTGGAAATCGTGATCAGCATGAAAAATTTGTGCCTGATCTTGCAAGTGGTAAAAAAATAGGGGCTTTTTGCCTGACCGAGCCTAATGCAGGTTCTGATGCTTCTGCAATTGAGGCGACCGCGATAAAAGATTGTAGTAAAAACAGTAATAGCTATGGTGACAAAAATATTGAAAGCAGTGGCTGCAAAAATGGTGAAAGTAATTGCGGCAAAACCAGTGAAAATCAAAAAGATGGAGATCACTATATTGTCAATGCCAACAAGGTATTTGTAACCAATGGAGGAGTCGCACAGACTTGTCTGATATTTGTAAGAACTGATCCGGCAGCAGGGCCAAAAGGGATAAGTGTAATTATTGCCGAGAAGGGGACACCGGGGTTTGTGGTAGGAGAGAGTGAGAACCTTTCCGGAATGAGGGCAAATCCGGTCTGCTCGATTCGGCTCAGTGAATGCAGAATCCACAAAAGCAATCTTCTTGCCAAAGAGGGGCAGGGGCTTAAAATAGGGCTTGCTGCTCTGGATACAGGACGAATCGGGATAGCGGCTCAGGCCATAGGTATTGCACAGGGTGCTCTTGAAGAGGGGATAAAGTATGCAAAAGAGAGAATTCAGTTCAGTGTGCCGATCGCAAGACATCAGTCAATACAGAACATGATAGCGGATATGGGAACACAGGTTGAGTCTGCACGGCTTATGGTATATAGGGCGGCACTTCTTAAAGATATGGGACAACCCTTTTCAAAAGAGGCAGCAATGGCTAAACTTATGGCAAGCGAGACTGCAAGCCGCGTGGCAGATATGGCTGTGCAGATTCATGGCGGATATGGCTACTCAAAATCCTATCCTGTGGAACGCTATTACCGGGACGCACGTATCACAAGAATTTACGAAGGAACAAGTGAGGTGCACCGTATGGTCATTGCAAGGAGTCTTCTGTCATAGGTGTTTGCGGATCACTAATTCGATGGTTTGATGCTGATAAGAATAATATTTCAATACATTACAGGTAAGACCAAATGAGACTTAATATAATCGTCTGCGTAAAGTCGGTAGTTAATAACATGATGCCAGGCAGCAACAGAAGCTCGTCAGGAAATATGGAGTTAAACCCTTTTGATAGACCTGCCATTGAGATGGCACTATCTTTGACAAAAGAGAATCAGGGAAGTTTGACTGTTCTGAGCATGGGACCCCAAACAGCGACATTCGGGCTTTATCAGGCTATTGCAATGGGAGCGGACAGAGGTGTTCTGATATGTGATTCTGCCTTGAAAGAGTCAGATACTTACGTCACTGCAAAGGTTCTGGGTACAGCCCTGTTGAAACTGCAACCATTTGATCTTGTACTTTTTGGGACACGCTCGTCAGACAGCGATACAGGTCATGTTGGCCCACAGACAGCCCAGATGCTCGGCATTCCCTTTATCGGCAATATCCACTCATTGGCTGTAGTTAGAGATAAGCTGTTGGCCCTACATGCGGATAATCCGTCAACTGAAGCAGCAGATCAGTCAGACAGCAGGCAGGCAGTAGCAGAGAATATGCAGACAACTAATATCTGGAGTGTAGAACGAAAAGCAGACGGATATGTTGAATCTTTTGAGGTTAAAGGTCGTGCAGCTTTTACTGTAAGTTCCTCTTTTACTGTTTCTGGTGAAACCGGTTTTACATCTCTTCATGGTATTGAGACTGCATTTTCAGAAAAAACCATTGAGTTCTGGGATAACTCAACTCTTGGGCTAAAAGCAGAAGAGACTGGGCTTATTGCCTCTCCAACAAAGATTGTGGCATGGAACAGGGAAAAGAGATCAAAAAAGTGCCTGTTTATTGACGGCAGTCCGGAGCAGAAGGCACAACAGTTGGCACAGAAATTATCAGAAGCCGGATTTGTGGGGTAAAAATATGACGGAATCAGACGCAACACCAATAAAAAGAGATCCTTATGTAAAAATGGATACAGAGATAAAAAAAGACAGAGATATTACTTTGGTAAGGGATATATGGATATATGGCGATTTAAGAAATCAATCTCTTTTTGATACAAGCCTTAATGTACTTTGTGGTGCTGGCAATCTTGCTGAAAGTATGAAGTCTGAAAGAGTCTTTGTTATTGTTATTCCAGTCTCGTTTTCAAAAAATATCTCTTGCAGTAATAGCATGTCATCTTTGAGCCATATATCTTATGCAGATAGTGTGCCAATAGATAAAGCCATTGATCAGGCTCTTGACTATGGTGCAGACAGGGTGCTTTTGTTGAATGCCAAAATCAGTGGAGAGAGTGTCTGTGAAAACAGTATCGGTTACCATGAAACATCATCATCTCTGATCTCTGGAGTAAAAACAGAGCCGTCAAGTACACCACAGCCATGCTCACCATCAATTCAAACAAGATCATCATTTAATCCGGTCCCTGCCTCAATACCACCACACCTGATGCCTGAAGCAATATCCAAGATTCTTGCAAATGTTGTACAAAAGAGAAATCCTGCCCTGTTTCTTTTTCCCCTTAATAATATTTTGCGTGAAATATCAGCAAGATGTGCTTTTATCTGCCATTCAGGTATGATTGCAGATTGTCAGCGTTTTAAATACGAAAAAGGTGAAATTGTTGCTGTATGTCCATCTCATGCTGGAGAGATAATGGCGGAACTTGGGTTTTCCGACCTTTTGAAAACAGGGTTTATAACGGTTCAGCCTAATGTATTTAAAAAGCAGCTTGTTAAAAAGGAGCTTGAAGATTCCAAGAGTGAGGGTGAAAATTTTCAAGGAGATAAACGCTCATGGCCGGATTTGGCTGCCCCTGACCATGAAAAGCAAATCTGTTTTCACGGTAAAGAAAAGAGAGTTGAAGAGGCTATAGTCAGTATTGAATCTGAACCTGAGTCTGAAGTATTGGTTAAACGCCTCTTTGTTAAAAAGGATAAATCAGAAAAGCAAAGCCTTGAAAGTGCTGACAAGGTTGTGGCAGGAGGTGCAGGGCTTGGCAATATTGAGGGATTCAGACAGTTAAGAAGACTTGCCGCGGCTCTTGGTGCACAGATCGGTGCAACAAGGCCTCCGGTTCTGTGGCACTGGACAGATGATGACCGCTTGATAGGACAGACAGGAAAGAGTATCTCTCCTGAACTTTTGATTACAGTGGGCACATCTGGTGCTGTCCAGTACACTGCTGGCATTACAGATTCAAAAACTATTGTTGCGATAAACAAAGATCCAAATGCTCCGATATTCAGATTTGCTGATATAGGCATTGTTGAGGATGCGGCTGTTTTTGTTCCTGCTCTTACAGAAAAAGTTCAGAAGATAGCCCTTCGTTCACTTGCAGACAGTCTTGATAGAGACGGTAAGAATAACAGTAACAGTGGCACTGACTCAACAGGTGCAGGAGAGATGGACTATGAAGAGGCTGATGCAAGTGCAAAAGGGGCTGATTTTGGATCAAAACTGATGCAGATGAGAAAA
>JADGBC010000034.1 GCA_015231705.1 Desulfamplus sp.
GTCATGGCTTTCCCAACTGATGACTTCTGGA
Source organism: Desulfamplus sp. (assembly GCA_015231705.1). Taxonomy (GTDB): domain Bacteria; phylum Desulfobacterota; class Desulfobacteria; order Desulfobacterales; family Desulfobacteraceae; genus Desulfamplus. The sequence goes on from JADGBC010000034.1 coordinate 32, forward strand.
ACATCAAACAGACCCGAAGATTGAATATCATGTCAAAAATACTTTCAGAGAGACTGAGAAAAACAATTCGTGAGGAACTTGGAGCAACATATTCTCTGTTTTAAATTTTTTCTTTATATCATCAAGAGTCAGGATCTCAATTGCATGGTAAGCTGGCTCTTCATATGGGTGTACATTAACAAGCTCCTGAAGGATATCTGTAACCAGGTGACTCTCACACACCATTTCCACTTTGATTTCAGGCAGACGCTCAAATTTGTCCTGTAAACCGACAAATGGAGAGCTTCCATCTAAAGGTCTAAATTGCCCTGTCCCAGAGGTGAACCATGCACAGGAATCATATTTTCCGATACGGCCAGCACCTTTATCAAACAATGCTGTTGTCAACTCTTCCAGATTATTTTCTGGAACATAAAATGAAATAAGATACATCGCTAACTCCTACTTATACCTACTGCATCGTCAAGGCTAAAAATCAGGGTTGAGTCTATTTGAACTGTTTGGAAACAAGCACTTGTCGAACAAGAGTAACTCTGAAATTAAGTTTTGACAATGCACTACTCTATAAGATCAATAAGTTTAAAAGGGGTAGTCAGAATATCCTGCATAGTATTAAGAATACTTCTTGCCACCTCAGATGGGTGAAGAACAGTAACATCAGGGTTATTCAATGTGCCAGTTGCCTTTACCGGAACTGATATAAGCCTGCCGCTCATCATGGTATTTATAATAGGAATCTTCTCAATAATGCTGTCTGCTGTCTTAAATGGGGCAACCAGGCAGGTAAGATCAATATCACGGGTAAAAGGATCTAGCCAGCCAACAAAAACAAGGGTCATATCCAATCCATGAATAACCGCCTGTTTCAGAATGATTCTGCCTTTTTCCACATCTGCCAAAATATTAATGGAATTAAAAGCAAAACCGTCTTGTTCAATATCAGGAAATTTTCCTTCCATCAACTTTGAAATATTGATTACAGAAAGAATTCTTGAAAGTAATGTTAACCTGAAAATCCGACCTCCATCAGAAGTGACTTCAATTTTACCGGTAAGATTTTTTTTAAGACTATCCATCTCTCTATTTACTCTGCCATGTGAATAAAGAGATGCATTTAAAGAAAAATTTCCCTGAATGAGTCTGTCACCATTATATAAACAGGATATAACAGGCTCAACATTTCTATTATCTCCCTTGAGAGCAATGAACAACTCCATCAGATTTTGTTTTATTTTGATCCTGGTTGACGAGTCGATATTGCATATTCTCATCTGTTCGATGGATATTTCTTTATTTTGACCATTTAGCTCAATACGGGCTGACAATGGGGTAATACTAAGTTTTCTGTGGGTAAACACACCACAGTCAAGTGTTATAACTATTGGAAAAGATGATTTTGCAAGATTTGATGATGTTGTTGTTAATGAAGATCTATTTAGTGGTGATGATGTCGAAGTTGATGATGATAGTGGAGAAGATGTCGGTGACGGAAGCTCTTTTAATGGAGATCCTGTAAGGGAAAGAATTGGAAGAAAAACTCTCTCCATATTCTGGTTTATAAGTTTTTCTCTTTCAAGGATAAAATTCAGATCAAGCTCTTTTGTTTTAATAGCATAATACCCTCTCTTGTTTGACTCAATAGTAAGCTCTTTGTTTCCGGTCAAAGAGGTCAGAGAATGGTAAATTTCAGATTCAGGATTTAACAATGCCGCAATCTTTGCAGTATTAAGAGTTCCTGTAAACTGGACAGTTGGTTCTCTTTTCGCGTCATATATAACTGTAGCACTCTCAACGCCTTTGTCATACACCTTTATCTGATAACGGGTGGTTCCATCGTTTTCATTTTTGGCTTTACTATCTGTTTTTATGGAATTAGTACTTTTAAGACTCTCGCCTGAATCTCTGCTTCCCTTTCTTGAATGATATGCACTCTCTCCTCTTAAATAGACCTGGAGAGTCTCATTAAAAATAACTCTGCCACTGAGATAAGTCTTTATATCGTTGATGTCATATTTGTCTGCCTCCCGTCGAAAGGTTGCATTGGCAATATTAAATGGAGTTCTGATATCACTTAACACAATAATATCCATAATATTAGCAACATCACCAGCCTCCTCATGTTTCATAAACAAAGATAGAATATCAGTATCATGAATACGGGCACTGTTAAGATATATTCTGGTCAATAAAGGAGTTATAAGGAAGTCAGCTTTAATATCAGATATATCATCTTTATCAAGCTTATGACGAAGTGTGATTTTATTGCAACTACCATTCACTAGATAATCCCAAGTTGTAGAATCGACAAGTTTGCCTTTAAATCCAGTTTCTGCAAGATAGAGTTTCCCTTTAGAATTTTTGATGCCAGGTAAAAATGATGGTACTGATATATCCTTCATATAGGAGGCAAGCCAGGGAAGCACCTGTTCGAGTACTATTTCTGATTTTCCGGACTTAATATTGAGAATTTGGTTTTTATCAAGAGTCAATGAGGCAGATAAGTTGGAAAAACTGGATTCTCCGACTCTTCCTTTAAGATTGTCAACCAAGATCATGTCATCTCTATAGATGAACTGCCCCCCATTAATAGCGAATTCCCTTGGAAGCTTAGGATACTTACCGCTTAGAAAGATATTTTGAGTATTTACAAAAACTGATAGTTTCCCGCGATTTTTCCTTTGAAGCTTCAAAGTACCAACTGTTTTTCCATTGATCTCACGTAGTGTAGCAAGTTCTCTGGAGAGAGAAGTTCGTACCAGCAGATCCTGTAAGACTTTATTCAGATGGGCAAGATCTGCTGTAACTTCAAATTCACCTTTGAAATCATGATCATTATGCAGCAAATCTACATCAAGTATCCCCTTGCCAACCTTTGAAATACCAATATTTCCATCTATAATTTCTGCATGAAGAGTGCCCTCTGCTACAGTTACCGCACCAGATATCTCTCTTGCAGTAAGATGGGTGGAAGGAATAGTAACAATTCCGTTTTCAAGTTCTGCGTTGATTATCATTTGATGTGGATTAAAAAGTCCTTTAGCATCTTCAAGGCTGAAAAAAGAGGCAGCAGAGGTCAATACACCAGGAGAAGTCTGTGCAGCTAAAAAGAGGGAAGAGTTGTTTTGAAAGAATACATCAATTTTCTTTGCCACACCACCCTGAACAATATCAAAAATTTTTCTGGTGATTAAATTGTCAGGCATAAGCTTCAAACCCAATGACCTCACAACATCAATATTTACATGTGTGCCTGAAATTAGAAGAGATTTTTTCTTTCTCTCCTTATAATGGTTGAATTCTACAGAAAGAGAAGAAAAAAAAGGGTTCAGCTCAATCTGTTTCATTGTAATTGAAAATTGATTTTTGGTCATAACCAGATTACAGATGGCGTTATCTATTTTAATGGGTTTAATGGCTGGTTGTTGGCTTTCAGTGAATCTGATTAATGACTCTGATACAGCAAGATCAATATCAAAATTCTCTGTGTCTCTGAAAAGAAAATTTGCTTTTAAATGTTGTGCTGAATACGATTTAAAAGTAGGAATAACATATGATATGGCAAAAGGAGAAACCGGAGGCAGCATTAAATTCTCGACAATTATCTCTCCTGCAATACTCCTCTTTGAAGGGGATAGTTTAATAAACATATCCGCACTTTTAAATATATCAGATACCATATTTCTGATCTCCACAGAAAAATCACCCTGTTCCTGTGAAATATGGTCAAACAGATCTCCCTCTTTAAAAGGGATTGAGAGAAGATTTGAAGTTAATGGTATCGCAGGTTTTTTTAAAACAATTTTATTGATGATTAATTTTCTTTTAGCAAGTGATTCCTGGGAAAAATAGATAGATATTTCTTCAATAGTGATATTTTGGAGTGGAGCTTTTGAAATTGAAATCCCTGAAATTTCAATTGATGGAAATGGGAAAAGTGCAAAAGTTACTTTGTCCGGTTTAATACCTGCCATAATATGAGCTGATACAAAACCGGACAATAGATTCTGGATAGGTCGGCTGTCCAGAATGACAGGGATTGAAACAATGATTAAAGCAAAAAAAACAACTATTACTACCAATAAGGTTAACCATTTTTTTAATAATTTCATGATGGTCAACAGCAACCTTCTATTTTTATCACGGAGATTTTCAGCTTAAGCAATTGATTGTTCAACTTGGGCTTTTACAAGCCCCTTCTGAGTCTTTGATTCAGAAGGGGCTTGTTGACTTACCATTTATACCCTCGAAATTGAGCAATTTTTATAAAATCTCCCATAATCTCCTCCGCCTCTTTTAGCAGGATATCTTCTTTCTCATCTTTTTTTGGTATTTCATTTGCAGTCTCCTCATAATCTACACCCTTATTACCATCAGTACCGGAGTTGCGGAGCTGATCAACAGACGAAAACAACTTCAACCCCTTATAACTACGTAGGCGATTTTCCATATCAAGCTCCTTCTGGTTTAGTTGTGCCTGATATTCGATCCTTTTTTGGGTATTCAGAGAGAGTGATTTTAAGTTGTAGATCTCCTGTGAAAGTTCATATCGCTCCTTAAGATAGATAAAGTCAGGATTGCCATCAACTCGCTTTAGATGTTTTTCCTTAAGCTGAGCAACTACAGGTTCAATAGTCAGATAAGGGGTATAGGATGCCTGTTTTGATTTATCCCATGGCAAAGCTCCATCAAGAGAACTTTCACCTGTCTCTTCATTGTTATATATAGGTGGGAATTCAATATCTGGAAGGATTCCAAGATTCTGAGTACTCTCACCTGAGACCCTGTAGAATTTCGCGGTGGTCAATTTAAGCTGTCCGCTTTCAATGGGCTGAAGGGCTTGAACTGTTCCTTTGCCAAATGTCTGTGCTCCAACAATAATACCTCTGTTGTAGTCTTTTATTGCCCCTGCAAATATTTCTGATGCTGAGGCACTCATACGGTTTACCATGACAATAAGAGGCCCTCTATATGCAACTGAAGGATCTGGATCGTCCAGGCGGGACATATATCCATTTCTGGATCGTATCTGGACAGTTGGACCAGATTTAATGAATAGACCGGTCAGCTGGTTGGCCTCCTGAAGAGCACCACCACCATTATCCCGAAGATCAATAATAAGACCCTGGATCTTCTGTTTTTCCAGATCCTTAATCAGAGAGAGCACATCACGGGTGGTACTTCTATAGTCATTTGCATCTTCTTGCATCCCTTTAAAATCAAGATAAAAGGTCGGAATGGTTATAACGCCTATATTAACAGGTCGACCACTCCTATTTAGAGTCACCATCTTTTTATGTGCGGCCTGCTCTTCAAGTTTTACCTTATCCCGTTTAATGCTCACCATTTTAAAATTCTGAGAGCCTTTTTGTCCAGCAGGGATAATTTTAAGCAGAACAAAAGAGTCTTTAGGGCCACGTATCAGGTTGACAACCTCATCAATTCTCCATCCTATAGTATCCTGTATGGAACCGTTTATACCCTGGCCAACACCGATGATCTTGTCTCCTGGCATCAGTTGACCTGATTTATCCGCAGGACCTGCCGGTATAAGGCTGATAACTTTGGTATATTCATACTCTGTCTGGAGCACAGCTCCGATGCCTTCAAGAGAAAGGCTCATCTGGATATCAAAATCCTCTGACATTCGGGGAGGGAAGAACTGAGTATGAGGGTCAAAGCTCATGGCAACGGCATTCATATATGTTTTGAAGGCATCTTCTGAATTGGTCTGCATTAGCCTGTTGAGCCTGCTTTTATACCTTTTTGAAAGAAGCGTAGTAATATCATCATCATTTTCACCCTCAAGCCGAAGAGATATGACCGCATTTTTTAGTTCATGATCCCACAACCGGGTCAACTCTTCTTTATCGTTAGGCCATGGAGCATCTTTTCTGTCCAGTGATATCTCATCGTTACCGTCAAACCGTAGAGTCTTCTGCCAATTATCAACACTTTTAACAATATGATTAAGCCTTTCAAATGATCGCTCAAGATAGATGTTAAATAGTGCATAGCCAGGGGTAAGATCTCCTTTTTCCAGAGTGTTATCAAGCCAGTATCTGATCTTTTCGAACTCATTGATCTCAACTTGGGTAAAAAGGTTTCTGGAAGGATCAAGAATTTCAATATACCGATTCAATATTTTTGAGGATAAATTGTCATTGAACTTAAGCCCCAGATAATGAGATCTCTCAAGCGATGAAACGATACTCACACAAGTATCTGCATCATCTTTTGAGAATGTAACCTTCTTGGGACTATTAGTACCAAGTACTTTACCCTCAATTGAATACGCTGCCTGAGACAGGACAGGAAAGGCGGTCGGTATTGCCAACAGCAGTGTTGCTACAACAGATAAAAAAATCTTTTTTGAACGTTTTTTTAATGTAGTCATCATGGTCAACTTTAACAGGGTCTATGGGTTCTGTGTGTTTATATTAAAAATGCGTAAGTGTTTTTAATAGTATTGCAAATATAAAAATTTTTTTATGATAAAAACATAACAGGTTATTTGTTCTGCCACAATAAAAAATGAAAGTCTCATGGCTACATCTATTTTTTGAAAAAATCACATAAACAGTCATGGCCTTATGGGGACAACGAAAATTGGAAGCCATATAATAACGGTTATTTCAAAAGACTTTCAGATAAAAAATCTTCAGGTGATTCAAGACTTATACCTCCTAGTTTTCCTGACCTGAACTCTCTTATAAGCAATTCAGAAGCTTTTTGTATGTCCACCACTCCACCTTTTCTAAGACACCCTCTTGATGCTCCAATTGTTTCCAATATCAAAGGCCCACCATTATCATCTATACTATCTGAAAGCAGATACCTCTCCTTGAGAGCATCAGGATATCTTGTAATCAAATATTTCAGGGTAAAAAGAGCTACATCGTTATAATCAATGGCGGTATCGGATATAGCTCCGCTTGCAGCAAGGCGGTAAGCTCCATTTAGATTTTCAAGAACTGGCCATAGAATACCCGGAGTGTCATAAATATCAATCCTGTTCTTAATGGCTGTTCGCTGTTGATAACGGGTAATTGCTGGTACATTTCCTGTCTTTGCAACCTTTTTTCCGGCAAGAGTGTTCATGATAGTAGATTTACCAGTATTTGGAATGCCTGCAACCATAATGCGTATTCTACGGCTTCTTGACTGTTTAACACCTGTTAAAGCCATATCTGCTGCACGCCATGTATCCGCAGTATCGGTTCCTGTAATTGCAATTACTTCAGATCCTCTCTGGATGGTTTTGAAATAATCAATCCATAACCGTGTAATAACAGGGTCTGCAAGGTCACTCTTATTGAGAACTTTTATACGCAAAACCGTATTGCATATTTTATCAAGAAGCGGATTGGCACTTGAAGCAGGTAATCTGGCATCAAGTATCTCCATTACCACATCTACATTAGAGACAGCTTTTTTCAAAAACTGTTCTGTCTCCTTCATATGTCCAGGGAACCACTGAATTGTCATCGGCCTATTTTTGTTTCATTTATATATATTTGCATGTATGTAAAAATCTAAGAAAAGTTTTTAGGTATCCTTCATATAAGCTCAAAAGTGGTTTACACTTTTTTTGAAAAAACCCCTAAAAATTGGGGTAAAGCGTTAAAAAATGTAAGCCGGCAAACGAAACATGCCTGTTTTTAACGGTAAAAATTGGCTATAAATCGGCCATATCACTTTTAGTCTGATAAGTGAACGGCAATGTACCATGACCGTGGTAAAGTATAAATAACAAAGATTATTTTTTTTATTTTTTCATTAACAGCATTGATTGTTAATGAGTATTGTTAAAAATAAGTAAGCACTCAAGGTCTGATTTATATCAAAAAATTTGATTTTATTACCCTGCTCAAAGATTGAGTTATAATTGCCTTTCTAATTTAATTATTTTACATACACCATTATAGAGAATGTTACAGCATTCTCGCTCGGTCAATCCTAATCTCTGGCTGTTGCTGATATCAAACACCGCAGATTCAACCTCTGTCTTTTCACCTTGAGTTCCTCTTATCTGCAGTTTCAACTTTTTTGCTTCATTCTCGAGAATCTCTTTTTGTTTGAAAAATTTTGGAAGTCTTATATGAACTCCCGCCCTCATGCCCGTCCCCAAATTTGATGGACATGCTGTCAGGTATCCCAGATCATCTTTCCATGCAAAATCAATTTGTTTGCAGTCAAGTGTTTTTTCTATAATATCCAATGCTTTTGCAAGACGGTTGAATACAGACGCAATATCTCCATTTCGGTCTATAGATATGACTCTGATGTGATCCTCTTCATTAATCCAGACTGAAAATTTGTGATCAATTGATTCAAAGACACCTCTGCAATCAGGCCAATCTCTGTTTATACCGGCAGATTCCTGAAATCTATCCCCTTTTCTGAAACATGATCTTGACGGAATAGGCCTAGCCAGTTGTTCCTGATCTGTAAAGCCAAGGCAATCTTTGACAGACTTGTAGTAACCTTTGAAGGGGGATTCAATATTTTCAAGTAATTGTGTAATGATTTCCTCTACTTTTTTTCGATCTGCTGAGGATATCAAAGGCATAAATGGAAAATTGGTCAGGTTTCTGGCAACACGAATGCGAGTAGAGAGAATAAATTCATGTGCTGGATCAGGATCAGGAAAATCTACAGGGCTTAAGTCTGACTTCATATGGCAGGAGGTGGTTTCAGTGGCATGATATTTTTCAATTACCGGTTTGAAAATAGCAGAGAAAAGGTCATAACTTTCAGGATCTCCTGCATATATTCCGATTGAGCTGTCAGGGTTCTCAATGCCTGATCGTAATGCATCATGTAATGTAAAACCATATCCGGTTTTGAGGTGAACTAACTGCTCATAAATCTTATTTGTTAAAAATCTTTTTGCAAGAGATATAGAGTCTGCAGAAAAACAGGGAAATGGCGGCAGGAGAATCATTTTATATCACCTCATACAGATTTTAGCTCGGCAAGTTATGTTCTATTATTGATCTATTGATCCAGCTCTGCCGCCTGGTTGAGCTCCTCGGGCGTAATCATGAAAAGGCGGTCTAGATGGATCAATTTATCATATCTATAAACATATAATCCCATAATTAACCAGATCAGATCTCGTCCAGCAGTTAGCCAGGAGACAGGATCTCCCACATTCTGAAAGCAGCCACAGTCAATCGGAATTTTATTCAAAAGTACCACTACTACGGCTATGGTAAATATTCCAAGCAATGTGCAGATAACCGCAGCAGACGCTCTTACACGAATACCAGACACAAGACAAACTCCGCTAACTAATTCTATCCAGGGAAGAAAGACGGCCATTGGATTGACTAACCAGTGGGGTATTAACATATATGAGGCTATATTATCTGAAAATTCAGATGGCAGGTTTATTTTATGGAGGCTTGCATATATAAAAATCCCTCCAATATATAACCTGACAAGCAGTGCGGGAAAGGGGTGTCTGATCCAGATCACAGCATTTTGTAAAAACCTGGTGGCAAAAGTGTGTGCGATCATTTTTCCCCCTCTATAAGACCTGTTGTCTCAGAAGAGGATCGGGTTATATCTGCTTTTAGTTTAAAAATAAGTTCAAGATCGTCCTTTATCAAGAAGATCTTTTCATGATCCTGATTAAAAAAATCGCGTGCCACAGCCTCATCATACAGTCGGCTAAAACTTCTTCCATATATAATTATGACACGTTCAGGATCTTCAGTACTAAAACGCATTGCGTAGGTTGCATCAAAAAGTGACGACGGCACACTAATGGCATTTGTGGCATGACCAAGCTCGTATAACTCACGAGGTCTTGCATCAATTAACAGGGCATTCTCGCTCGAAAGCAGTTTCTGTGCCTCTTGTGAAGAGATCGATTTTACTATATCCGGTCTGGGTAAGGGCATTAATGGTATGCCTCTTGGATTTTGTAAGTTAAAGATTGCACCGAGCACCAGACTGATACCAACAAGCAAAACAAAATCAAGCAGACGTACCTGCATGAGCCTCTCTGCGTTACGATTCACTATTTTAGTTATCCGTATGGCTGCGGCCTCAAGTACGCTAATGCGGCGTTCAGCCCTTGTCAATTCATCAATTGTCCTGCGAAGTGCCTGGTTTTGCTGTGCCAGATTATCATTAAGAGCAACTATGGTTCCAAACGAATCCGCACTTTTAATATGGAGGACAGACTGTGAGACAAACGCGAAAAGAAGCTCTCGCTCCTGCTCAGAAAATTTTCTCTCCTCTAATGGACTACCAAGAAGCAGTGCTCCATACATCTGCTCTTTAATCAAAAACAGAAATGCACTTTCCGGGACAAATCCATCAAGCATTGAAAGAATCGGCTCAAATTCAATGACAGGCTCAACTTGAAGGGGCTGTATGTGCTTGTTTTTAACACCTGCAAGACAAAGAAACAGCAACCGGTCAACAAAGCTTCTACGATCACCATTACTCATTGTCTGATCTAATCCCATACTTCTTAACCAGATGGTTTCTGTGGCTCTGTCGTGAATAGCCACCAACCCCTGGTGTCTGGAAAACCTTCCAAGCAGTGTTGGCAAAAATACGGTCAGAACCATATTGACATCAACTGCCTCTGATGCTTCCATGGTTAGTTCTCTTAAAGCATTGAGATAAAAGACCTGTCGGTCAAGTTCAATGTTTCGTTTCTGAAGTTCAGAATTTAAAAGCTCCACACGGGTTGAAAAGAGTGCACAATTAAGACTGATCTGAAAAAGAGATGATAGACTTGTCAGCAACTGTCTATCTTCAGAATCATAATCTCGACCATGCATTGCCGGAAGAAGTCCCAGAAAAACGAGTCTTTGATCCTCTATGGGGCAAACAAGTATAAGTACAAATCTATCGGCAAGTGGCAAAGGTCTATTTTTTATTAAAGCACTGCCCTGAGTTATAAAAAATGGCACCGGCTGTTCTTGATTGCTAATATATTCACAAGCCTCTTTGATCAATAATTCAATCTGTTCAGAAGTTATATTTTCAACACCTCTTGTAATAATATAGGCATCTTCTGGGGCTCTGGATGATTTTATGTGAAAGTCTCTTGAATTGGCAGTAACTATAGGACTTTCATTTTTCGTTGTGCCCATCAGGGCATGACCGTTATCTGTAAGATCATTTTTGGGTAATTTGCCTGTAATAGCTGCAAATCCACCCAGAGCTCCTGTGCCACCCTGAGCAGACATAAGAAATGACTCCAGAATAAGCTTGTGATGACGCACACTTCCAAGTTCAGCAACAGCCGCCCTTATGATCGACAGATGGTATTTTTTGCGTTCAACTTCATCTGAATTTAATCTAAGCTCATCTGAATTTGATTTGGATAATTGCTCCCCGCTCATGGCTGACTGAGAAAACCTTTTATCTGTCCGTATAAAGTATCAATATCATCGACAACTCCCAGATGGGTATAAAGTATGGCACCATCTGTACGACAGATAATGGTAAATGGCGTTTTGGGCTCACCGAGAGCTTTGTGAGCTTCATATTTCATATCACTGACAACAGGAAAAACATACTGACCGCTCTTTACAAGTTGCTCTATTTCCGGATCCGTGCCTCCGGCAGCTATAGCAAACATGGTAACTCTGCCTTTTGTCTTTCCTTTGTTAAGACGTCCATACAGTTTGTTGAATGATGGTGCCTGTTTAAAACACTGTGGGCAATAGACACCTATAACCTCAATAAGCACAAAGTCACTTTTGAAATCGGCAATTGTAAAGATAGACATATCTCCACTAAGTCCCAATTCTTTTTTTCCGCCTTGATAGCTTGGCACTGGCAGACTCAAGTTTGGCATGAATCCCCCACTCTTAATTTGATCTGCCAGGGAGACAGTAACCGACACAATAGAAACAGATAAGAGGCAAACGATAACTGCAATAAATAGTTTTGTATTTTTCATTGGCATGATATCTCCTTTGAATCAATGTCTCTGTGTTGAGCAGGCCTCTTCAACTGTAGTGTAAAGTCGAACCATACGGCTTAACCCTACGATATCAAATACCTGTTTAAAATTTTCAGACAACCCGGCCATGACAATCTCAATGCCATCTTTTTCACTATCTAAAACAAGTTGGGTTAAAATGGCAATTCCGGCACCATTGACTGATGTACTGGAATCAAAATGGAGTACAACCTTTTTTACACTTGCATTAAGTGCCTGCAGATAAGCATCCTTTAAGTACTGATCGCTGTGAGTGCTTAGATTACCCTCAATTTTAATAACCAATGTGCTATTTTCCATTCTGGTATTAACTTCATTCTGACGGCTGCAGGCGATCTTGAGCCGGTCACGGGCTCTGGTCAGGCCATTTTCCAAACTCTTACGCTGAATAGGCTTATTGATGAAATCAGCCGCATCAAGATTCAGGGCCTGAATAGCCAGATCCATATCTCCGTGGCCGGTAATGACAATCACCTCGGTCCCTGGAGCACGTCTCTTGATCTCTTTTAATACCTCAATACCGTCCATACCAGGCATCTTGATGTCTGTAAGAACAATTTTTGGTTTCTCTCTGTCAAAAAGTTCAAGTCCCTCTTCTCCAGATTCTGCGGTATAAATATCAAACCCATAAAGATCCAGAAAGAGTCTGAACATTTTTAACGTGGTTTTTTCGTCATCAATCACCAGAATTTTTTCTTGTTCTATCTCTTCTTTGGTCTCTGTCATCTTTGCCATACCTTTATTAAGTGCTTGGACATAAATTTTTCTCTATTCAACAATGAATTTGGTAGATTTTAAGGCCATATTCAAAATTTTAACCAGAAAAAACTTTAGTTCAGGTAATTATACTGCTGAGAATGTAAGATAAAAAGTAGTTCCCTGGCCTGGCTTGCTGTCGATTTTAATTGTTCCGCCATAATCTCTGACAATGCCATATGTAATGGCAAGCCCCAGCCCCATCCCCTTACCAGTCTGCTTTGTTGTAAAAAAAGGTTCAAAAATTTTATTTCTAACTACTTCTGGAATTCCTGATCCATTATCTGTTACTGTAACAACAACTTTTCCCTCTTCTGCATATGTCCTGACAAGTATATCTCCATACATATCGGGTTCATATTCCATTTTTTCTTGAATGGCATCCCGTGCATTATTGAGTAGATTAAAAAAGACTTGCTGCAGACGGTTATTGTGTCCCTTGACTTGTGGCAGGTCATCTGCAAGATCAAGACGAATAGCAATTCTCTGAATGGAGAACTGTCTGCCAATTATGGATAGAACTCCTTGAATAGGCTCTTTCAGACTAACCCGCTCCATGGTCAATCCTGATTTTCTTCCAAACGCTCTGAGATTGTTTATGATTTCAGTAGCTCTATCAACCTGCTCACTGATTTCTGTTGCCATATCCCTGATTTGAGCTTCACTAATTGTTTTTTTCTGATCCAAAAGAAGGTTTAGATATTCACTGCCCATTTTGATAGTATTTAAGGGCTGATTGATCTCATGGGCAATGCCAGCACTCATCTCGCCAAGGGTTTTCATCTTTGCTGCCTGAACTAATTGTGCATCTTTTTCCATCATTTCTGTAATATCGGTTATTGCAACCACAATTGCCTGTATTCCTCCGTAACTGATGGGGCAGGCGTGCATATTCACATAAAACGGGTGTCCCCCATTTTTAAGATGCAAAATCTTGGGATAATAGACATAATCTCTTGAATGCCCAGGTTTTTGATCATCTGCATAAGCATCAGGAATTTCATTACTTGAATGGTTTTCCAGGTTATCAATTTTATCAGCATTAGCAGTAGATTTTAGGCGTTCAGATTTATGAAAATTATCATGAGACTCAAGGTGTTCAAGTATATCGGCACCATCAGAAGTAGGATGCTTCTCTTTTTTATCAGAAGAGACAAGGCACTCTTTAATGTGATCCTGCCCAAGTTGATCAAACGGCATGCCAAAAAGCTCTTCAAGTGGATACTGATAAAGCTCTTCTGCTCGGGGGTTGGCATCAATAATTGTTTCTGTATTACAATCCACAACAAAAATAGGATTAGGTGCAGAGTCAAACAAGGAGCGATATTTTAACTCAGACTCCTGAAGGCGTTTGCGGTAAAGGCGAATTGACCATACCATATTAAGAAAAGAGTCAGCAAGTTGAGTTACTTCATCTTTTCCATGATTTTTACGGTAAAAAACACATGTATTGCAAAACTGCCCACTTTTGCGGTCAAGATTTCTAAAACGGTGGCTCTGCTGGTCAAAGTGCCAACATGGCATATTGGTATCTTTATATGCCGGACAGTTGGTCATCCCCCAGCCAAGATTTCCTTCAATATCGATATTTGTACCCTCCATGTCCATATTGAAATCAAAATTTCCTCTACTGAGTTCATCGGATATTTTGGTCAGTCGGGTTATTGGCATTGTAATGTGCCGAGAGATAAGATGGCTGGCATAGAAGATAATGACGATAACAGCAGAGATAAATCCCAAAAACATAGATCTGAGTTTGGAGACTAGCTTATCAATATGCTCCTTACTTAAACCCACATGCACAGTGCCAATGCGGTAAAGCCCCTCGTTCATGGGAACTGCAATATCGTAGGATGTATTGAGACCGTGCTCCACAAGCCGGACACTGTGAAGAGCACTCTCTGGTACAGGGTTGGCTTTGCCGAACTGGACAGGAAACGGGACTGTAAATGTGTGGGAGATAACCTGATAACTTCTGTCCAAGACATAGATATAGTTGATCATGTGCTGCCGCTCTCTGAGTCTTGCCTCATCAAAAATAAGGGTCAGCAGCTCAGCAGAGTTCTTTTCCAGCACAAAGCCGGCACCACGTTCGGCAATGGAGTGGGCAACTGCCACGCCACGAAGTTCAAGCTCTTTGGTCAAACCTGAAATCAGAATCCAGCGGGCAAGCAGGGCAATTGTGGCACTTATAATAAGTATAACAACCAGAATTGTCACGTAAATCTGGTTTTTCAAGGAGACATTTTCATAATAACGCATCATCTATCTTTATCTCCTTCATCCATCCTGCCTTTTATTACACTTTTTTGATAAACAGGCTTTACCCTATCAGCCTTACTATCAGTAAATTCTGAATTTTTGGATTGACTGCTGGCCAGTTGCACTCTCCACGTTCTACTTTCCCCCACAAGCTCTGTCCAATCCGAAAGCAGAATAAAACGGCCATGTTGTAATCTGGTGAAATATACCGTGTCCATACCCTGATGGTCTGTAGGACTAAAAGAGAGTTTTACATCCGGCCCCAGAGAAAAATCATTCATGGAATTTATGGCATCCAAAAAAGATTTTCGGGTCAACTCCCTGCCTGCCCGTTTTAGTCCTTCCACGAGCACTTTTGCATTGATATATCCTTCAAATCCGACAAAATTTGGCTCTTCTCCAGGGTAATAATCTTCCAGGAGGCTTGCAAATTCAACTGCACTTGGTGTAATGCCTCCATCTTGTGTTCTTGGTGGAGGGACAACCTGAGACATGATGATGTTAACATTTGAAGTATCTGTAGTCATAAGGTTTCTGGACAGCTCTCTTGCTCCGACAAAGGAGACCATATAAAAAATGGGAGAGAATTTATTTTGTAAAGCTCCACGTATAAAATTGGCACAAGGATCTGATGTACCTATCATAACTACAGCCTGAGCGTTAGATTCCATTATCTTTTCAAGCCCTTCTGCAATATCATGTGTCCCCCGTACATAACTGCCCCTGGCAACAGGTTCAAGATTGTACTGTTTTAGTGCAAGCTCTGTTCCTGTAAGGCCGTCAAACCCAAAAGCATCATACTGATAAAAAACTGCAATACGGTTTAATCCCAGTCCATGCACCATATGATTCACGGCAGCACCGGTCTCCTGATAATAGGATGCCCTGACATTGATTACATAAGGCAAGAATGGTTCTCTAAGGGCATTGGCACCGGTAAACATTCCAAGCAGAGGAATTTGAGCCTCTTCTACCAATGGCAGAATCTTGACAGTGGTTGGAGTTCCTACATAACAAAAAAGACCGAAAACACGGTCTTCAATAATAAAACGCTGAGTGTTTGCAAGACATTTAGGAGGGTCATAGCTGTCGTCACGGGTTATTATCCTGATGGTACGACCATGAACTCCTCCTGTTTCATTCACATGCCGAAGATAACACATGGCACCCTTTAAGGTCTCCTGTCCTAAGTATCCTGCATGGCCTTGCAGTGCCAAAGATGAGCCAAAGGCAACTTCGTTATCATCAACATTGAGGACTACCGGCGGTATGGGGATCTGAATCTCATCATCCTGACATCCGGCAAATCCGCAAAGAGAGAGGAAAACAGCCAGAAATATCCAAAGAGTGCTAATATTCATAATAGAGTACCAATATTCATAAGTTTTTGGTGCTGGAATGCACCACCTCCAATTAATCTATTAATATCAAGCTCTTTTTTGTCTGACTTCGCCTAAAACAGACATTGAAGCTGCAACTAATGAGGAGATGTCCGCCAAGTTTGCAGGAATAATCATTGTGTTGTTCTCTTGTGCCAGTTTGCCAAACTCTGATATGTACTTTTCCGCAACCCTCAAGTTGGCAGCAGTCTCTCCTCCTGCAACACGAAGAGCCTCTGCAACTTTTTTTATCCCTTCGGATGTTGCGTGGGCTACAAGCTCAATCTCTTTTGCCTGGCCTTCCGCCTCGTTTATCCGTCGCTGTTTTTCACCTTCAGAGACCTCAATGGCTTCTCGTTTTAACCCCTCTGCACGATTTATTCTGGACTGCCTGTCACCTTCAGAAGTTGCGATGGAAGCTCTTTTTTCACGCTCCGCCCTCATCTGTTTCTCCATAGCATCCATTACGCTTTTAGGAGGAGTTATATCCTTGATCTCATATCTGAGAACCTTTACACCCCAGTTTTCGGCAGCCTCATCTATCGCGGAAACCACCTGCTGATTAAGAGTCTCCCGCTCCTCAAAGGTTTTATCAAGTTCTATTTTGCCAATGACAGAGCGAAGAGATGTCTGGGCAAGCTGACCCGCGGCTTTTTTGTAATCATCTATTCCATATGCCGACAGTTTGCTGTCAATAACCTGAATATAGAGTACCCCGTCTACAGCAACAGAGACATTGTCTCTTGTGATGCATTCCTGGGATGCAATATCCAGTACCTCCTCCTTTAGCGATCGTTTGTAAGCTACTTTATCGAAAAAAGGTATAAGGATATGAAATCCTGCCCCAAGTGAATTGCTGTACCTGCCAAGACGCTCAATAATAAACTCAGATCTTTGAGGTACAATTACAGCAGTTTTAACTAACAGCACGATAACTATTACTGATAAGACACCCATCACAATTAATGACTCACTCATCTTCTCCTCCTCCTAAGAATAAATATAAACGCTTTGATTAAACGCTCATGGTCGGTTCTATGGCTATGACCACTCAGAACCATGAAAACAAAAATATATTCTCACAACAATAATGAAAACCTCATCAATCGCAACCTATCAAAGTTACTACAACACATTGTGTTTAATAAGAATTTCAAACAATACATACTGTATTAAAATATGATAGATTAAGACTCACAAGTGAAAACCAAAAGATATTTTTACGATAAAGAAAAGTTTTTTTCTGCACTCACGAAACGAGTTACCTACAGTGTTTTTTAAGAATATTGCACTTTCAAAGTCAAGTCCAGTGTTTTCTCAAAGAAGGAAATCAAGCAAAGCTTAATCTGTAAGTTCTTCGGCATCTATTCAATATCTATATTGACCGTTACACTATTGAAATTACAGAAAAAAATTCATCTTTTTTACCGTGAAGATGCATTTTAATTTTCATGATTCGGGGTGGGTTTACAACGGTTATGAATGTTAAGTCTGACGTAGAAACAAAAAAAGGCATCCTTGATTCATAAAATCAGGGATGCCTCAAATAGTAGATCTATCATTAAATGATGTTAATTATCATAACATCATAAAACATCAATGCTACAGAACAGTAACGTTTACTGCTGCAGGCCCTTTTTGGCCCTGCTCAATATCAAACTTAACACGGTCACCTTCGTTCAGGGATTTAAAACCAGTTGCATTAATACCAGTGTGATGAACAAATACATCGGGTCCATTTTCCTGCTCAATAAAACCAAAACCCTTTGAATCATTAAACCATTTTACAATGCCATCTGCCATGTTGACAATCTCCTTAAATTAATAAATAAATAATTGTAGTTCCAAACTCAAGGTTCTTGCCACTTTCACAAATGGATCTTCCCTTTAGAACGAAACCTTACATTTCAAAGCCTTTTACAGATAAATCAAATATCAAAATAATTGATCCATATCTCATTTTGGCTTACAGTTATGGAGCGTATTACTTCACAAATAATAAATCAAGTATTTTTTTCGCCTTATTGAAAAATATTACATTGTTTATCTAATAATACCAGATAAGCTTGCCATCTTAACAATAGAAAGGCATGTGATTACAGATACCTATAACGACAATGCCTTTAAGACAAGTCTGTAAATCTCAAAATTTGAGATTTAGCAGCAGCCTTATAAGAGCTCATTGATTCAATGTCAAATTGAGGCGATAAAGACTTTAAGGAATCCTTGATAAACATTAAGAAATAAGAAATTATGGAGATGTAAACATGGCATGGTTGGACGTAAAATAAGGCGGATCATTTTTTAGAATATCACTAATTGCCCTTTGTTTCCTGAATCTTTTATCAAGAAACAGCCTGACTTTTTTTCTATCCCAACCCATAGGATGCTTAAAACTTAAATAGAGTGACAGATCTCCTTCTGAAAACATTCTTGTTTGAAGAGTCATGGCATCATCGCTGAAACGTGGCAAATTAAATATTGCTAGATTAAGAAATGATATCCGATCACTGTGCTGCAGAACATAATCGAGAGTTTTCTCTGCTCCTGACTCATCTTCAAACTGAGTACCAAATAAAATATAAACATAGGTTTGAATTCCTGCATTTTTAAGACAGGTTAATACCTTTGAAGCAAGGTTCAAATTCGTCCCCTTTTCCATCTTGTCAAGCACCGCCTGATCACCTGATTCAAGACCAAGTTTTAAGAGTCTGCATCCTGAAAGATAAAGTGCACGGCAGAATTCAGGATCAGCAAGCTCTTTTGTGAATCGCACAAAGCCGTACCATCTAAATGTATGATCTTCAGCACCTTTAAGCCATCCAGATCCACCAGCACTCCTTCCAGATTCAATTTGTATTTTTTTAGATATATTTTGCTGGCGTCGCATGCTGACAACGCTATGTGATGTAAAAGAGACAAGAGCTTTTAAAAATGAGGGAGAAATTGCGTCATCTATAAAATGAATATAACTGGGACGATACCTATATATTAACTGTTGTAAATTATCTAAAAGTACCATGTTGTTTTCAGGTTGATATTGGTTCCCTTCAGCTTTTTCAGGGCAGAACCTGCATCTATTCCAGTAACAGCCACTTGCGGTTCTGAATGGAAGGACTCTTCCTGGAGATATATATTGATCCCACTTGCAGAAATCAAAATCAGGTTTGTAGCTTTGATTTTTTTTATGGCTTGGATTATGCCTATAACCTGAGCTATCTTTGTGTTCAGAATTCTTATGATCAGAACCTCTATCTTCATTGCACATGCTAATGAGAGACTCCTCTCCCCTTCCCCTCACCATGCAGTCAATCAAACCTTTAAACGGATCATTCCATGTAGGCATGCTCATCCACGATGTGACAAGGCCTCCACCCATCACGATCCTCTTTTGAGGAAACCTTGCCCGTATCCATCCAGCCAGTGCAAAGGCTGTAAGAGCCTGACTCAGATAGCACAAAGAGATGCCGATATAGTCAGGAGGGGGATTTGCGATCATTACAAAATCAGATCCATTCACAGATGAAGAGGTGCCACTCCAGAGTATGCCAGATTCACCCCTGAATGAAGGTGTTTGGGTTGTCAACAGATCAGACTTAGTCTTAAATGAAAGAGTTTCAGTCGCCAGGCAACCAGACTCAGTATTAAATGAATATCCTTGAAACGAATGCTCCTGAATCTTACTTGCAAGGTATGTCTCAAAAAAAGGATAAAATGGGTTCTGTTTGTATTGGCGGGCAGAAGTGATCAGATCCTCACTTTTTACAGGGGTCAGATCCGTATCTGTATAGTCAGAAAGAGAAATTGTAAACCTTTCGGGGATCAAGTTATTATGCCTTTTAACAGAGGTAGTTATAGCTCTGTTCAGATCCATAACTCTTTGACGATATCTTGCCATGTTTTTATATACATTGATATCTTTTAGATCAGAAAGGTTACGGTCAAGATGGGTAACAGATCTTCTTGTCCAACTGTCATCAACTCCGTGTATGATTCTGCTTGAGTATCCAACTTTAGATATGATTTTATTCAAGCAATCAACTGTGGGTACTATTCTCCGACTGTCAGCTTTGTTCTTCTTGATTTCACCCTCACAGTTATCATCAAATGAAGATGCGACCTTGATAGAGCCTGTAGAGAGATCGCTTAAACTTTCAGTTGCAGGATATCTGGCAAGCCACATCATGCCTGCCACATTTGCATCAATAACCTTGCAGTGAATATGGTCTCTTTTTAAAGCACCAGCCAGAATTGCAACTCCTGGTGGTGGTTCAGATATTTTTGCAACTGGAGGATAGATAAGAATCATCAATTATGCTTTAACGGAAGCCTTATGATAAAAACAGCACCATTGCCAGGAGATGATTTCACAGACATGGTTCCATTGTGGTTCTCTGTGATTATAAAATAGGAGACAGACAAGCCAAGGCCTGTACCTACACCAACCGGTTTCGTAGTAAAAAAAGGCTCAAAAACTCGTTTTCTTGTCTCCTCATCCATACCCGGGCCATTATCTTCAATTTGAAGCTCCAGCTCCTTGCCAGAGGCTAAGGGTAAACCTGGATTTTTTACATCAAAGCGTCTACTAATTTCTACCTCCCTGATCCGAACAGTAAAACATGGGGGATCTATAGCTTTATTATTGCTCTGCATGGCCTGAGCACCATTTTTAAGAATATTTAGGATAACCTGCTGTATTTTGGTGCTGTCACAGGGAACTCCATGCAGATTTTCCTGAAATTCTCTGACAATTTTTATGTTTTTAAAATCATATTTTTTCTTTAGATCATAGTCATTAGATGCAAGTTCAACTGTGTCATTAAAAATGGTTGCCAGATCATTTTCAAGAAGAGTTGAATCGCTTGTTCTGCTGAAAGAGAGCATATTTTCTACAATTCTTGCAGCACGCTTTCCTGCATTTCTTGCAGATTCAAATAGAACAGGTATTTTTCTCAGCTCCAGATATTGCATGATAACAGACATGTTAATCCCACACTGTTGTGCAGCCTTGACATTTGACGGCATCGCAACCTTGAAAAGCCTGTTTTCAATAACCTGAATATTCTGAAGAATACCCGCAAGAGGGTTATTTATTTCATGAGCCATACCGGCTGCAAGTCCTCCAACTGAAAGCATCTTTTCTGTCTGAATGATCATCTCTTCCAGTTTGATCCGTTCGGATATATCCTGTATCAGTACCACCGCACCATTTTCTCCCTCAAAAGAGAGGGGTAGCACTGAAATGGAAAATTTTTTCTGTTCGTCATTAACAAAAATTGAAAAACGGTTCTCTTTTTTACTTACCTGACTCTTTACCGTATTCCATATTGTCTCATATACATCAAGAAATTGCGGAAAGACGTAAGCAAAATTTTCTTTTTTTACCGCCTCCATGGAAAGACCAGTAAAATCCTGTGCAGATTTGTTCCAGTGTGTAATTTGCAGATTGGAATCAACACCGGCAATTATGGAATCAATTGAATTGAATATATCACTGATATAGTTCTTTGCACGATTCAGACTCTTCTCCCGCTCATGGATCTGCTGAGCCATATACTTGAATCTCTCTGCAATAGCTTTAAACTCCTTCTCACGGGGAGCATCTGAATCATAATTATAGTCACCTATGGACATCTTTTGCATTCCATGGATGAGATTATCAAAAGGGCGTTTAAGAAATACTTTCAACAAATAGTCGGTTGCCATCACCAAAATGAAAATCAGAATAAGAGTGGTGGCAAGGTATGAGTAAAAAAGATTGGCAAGCCTTGCTCTGTTGAATGACTTTGTAAGTCCAAGAACTACGTGGGCAATAGCCATATTATTATGAAATATTGTTTGGCTTCTGAAGACAAGGTCTTTCTCCAGCTTATCTTTTTTATATTCAGCAAGTTTTTTTTTTGAACGTGCGTCTGTTATTGTCAGCTCCGAGATGTATTCTGACATACAGTAGGCGTCTGTAATCTTTGACAAAGCTTCATTATCAAAATTCCATATAGGAAACTCAATACTTTTAACCATGTTTTGGATAAGTTCGTCAGCCTTGTTTTCAAGATTACGTCTGTCGTTAACGCTTGTAATATAGGCAAAAATAATGACCGTGGAGGTGGTCACAATCACAAGTAAAATCACAAGGCTAATACTTAAATTTTTACCAACGGAATGGTTTGAATTTATAGTTGTCAAAATATACACACCTTTTTGATTCTTCTATAGTTTTCCAGATAATTAAATTGGTGGGAATGCCTCCTGAGACTAAGGACAAAGGGTTTGTCTCACCAAAAAGCTTTTCTGGAAGTCTATATTTCAAAGCAGGATAATAGCCGCATGAATTTCAAGCCCACCGTGAAATAAGGGAATTAACGATTTTGTTCCAGGCAGATGATCCAGAAGCCTTTTATCAGG
The DNA here is from genome assembly GCA_015231705.1 of Desulfamplus sp. GTDB lineage: Bacteria > Desulfobacterota > Desulfobacteria > Desulfobacterales > Desulfobacteraceae > Desulfamplus. The sequence goes on from JADGBC010000034.1 coordinate 22,808, forward strand.
GATAATAACGGCTGCACACCATCCTCGAAAATCTGATTTGAGTTTTCTGCCTATATCTGCAAATATCTGATTAATATTATTTTTGTCTCCAATGCGCTTGCCATAGGGTGGATTTAACACAAGAAAACCCTTTTTGCCTGACATATTTCCATTATCACAACTATTGCTGACAATCCCTTCATAATCACTTTTAACGTTTTTATTCTCCCTGACCAGTGTTCTACATTTGACAGTCAACCCTTCAGGGTCAATCTCAAGAAAATTACTTTTGATAATTTTAATGTATGATGAAAGGTTAAACTCATTCACGGTTCTGCTTAGAAGTTCAAGAATTGAGGAATCTCTGTCCACTGCAAATATAGACGGTTTCTGAAATTTGGCATCTTTACATGAATTTTCAATATACTCACTCTTCTGACACTGATATCTTATATTTGCTTCTGCAATCTTTTTCATATGATACCACTGCCCAATACTGAAACATGGCCAGTTTTCAAACGCAAATTTTCTGAAAAAGCCGGCAGGAATATTTCTTGAGATCATAGAAGCCTCCAGAGCAAAGGTGCCTGATCCACACATACCATCAATCAATGGAAGATCTCCTGTGTATCCCATGGCAGACAGAATTGCAAAGGCAAGAGTTTCACGAATAGGGGCAGCCCCCACATACTCTTTTAAACCTCTCTTATGAAGAAGCTCTCCGCTGCTGTCTATGGATATTTCAAACAGATCATCTTCACCTCTTATCATAACAGTCGAAACTCCATGAATATCTTTATCTTCAGCCATCTCCTGATTTGCATTAAACCCAAGAGAATTACTATCTTGATGCTGGAAGTGTGCCTCAACTATCTTCTGTGCTCTTTGAGCAATCGCATCAGAATGATAAAGCCTTGAGCTGATAGTTGATACTTCATATTTAACAGAAATTTCTGGTCTAAGATAAAGTTCCCACTCGATCTCACCAAGTTTTTTCTCAAAAACTCTGAAATTTTCCGCCTTGAATTTGGCAATCCGCATCAAAATCCTTGAGGGGCTCCTTAAATAAAGATTTGCAGTATAACAATCCTGAACAGAGCCTGTGAATTCTACTCCTCCCTGTATTATTGTTATGTCCTGAAATGTCAGAGGCAAGAGCCCTTGATGATTAATATCGGTTATTATTGACTCATTGCCCTGTAAAAGAGTTGAGTCATCAGGATTGTTTTTCTGAGCCAAGGCCAGTATCTCTCTGTGGCATAAGCGTTTAAGCCCGGGAGAACAGACCGCAAAAAACCTGTGGGTTCTTGCTGTTATTCTTCTTTTTACCCTTTTTTCAAGGGCTGTCTTTTTTATCATTTTCAAAAAATCCTTCTGTCAGTATCCATTGTCGTCCCTGATTTTTTTGCAGTTGCTGCATATAGGAATGCGTCCAAGAAGCGATTTTCTTTAGATTATTGTTGACAATGTAAAGAAATATTTAACACATGAATCAGAAATCTGTCAATGGAGATAGAGCTAAAGAGCATAACTCCCAAGCGTTGCTCGAAACAGCTCTTCTCTGTTTGACACATCTTGATTATTCAGGTAATAAGTTTGCTGTTGATTCAAGAATTCTACATTGTTTCATTAAATAATTTATTAAATAGATAAGGAGATCATCAATGGCTGGTCTTAATAAAGTTATGGTTATTGGTAACCTTGGGGCTGATCCTGAACTCAGATATTCCCCACAGGGTGCTGCATTTGCCAATTTTTCAGTCGCAACAACTGACGTCTGGTTTGACAAATCTACAGGAGAGAAACAGGAGCGTACAGAGTGGCATAAAATTGTGACGTTTGGCAAAACTGCGGAAAACTGTGCCAAATACCTTGCAAAGGGCAGACAGGTCTATGTGGAAGGAAAACTCCAGACAAGCTCATATGAAAAAGATGGACAGACACACTATATTACAAAAATAATTGCAGATGTCATACATTTTCTGGGCACCAAACAGGATAATGCAGGATTTGGTCAGGCTTCAGGTGGCGGCTCGTCCGGCGGATACCAGCCACCCCCAAGACAGCAGTCTTCCACTAACCAGAATGGCGTTCACCAGGGATCTGGCTATTCAGGTGGCGGAGGATATCAAGGTTCCGGTAGTGCCGGATATTCACCGGCTGCCTCATCTCAGAGTACCAACTCACCTCGCCCGTCCGATTCTGAAATGGGCGGCTCAATGCCACCGGAAGATGATATTCCATTTTAACCTAACCTGGACAAGCCAGAACCAAAGAGGATTTTCTGATTCTCTTGCCAAAAAACACGAAAATCAGGGATGAGAATCTAAACGCTCATAGACGGGTTTTGTCCACCCCTGATCATGAACTCAAAAATGTGTTTTCATGGTAATAGTTTTACAGATAATGAATTTGTCATAATGTCTTTATAGCCTCATGATTAAGGGGCTTCTTCAACCAAAATACTTTTCTGGAATACTATAATTATCTACCCCTTCTGAATCGAAGATTCAGAAGGGGTAGATTCACTAAACCAATGTATAAATATCTTTTTGGGCCTGTCCCTTCACGCCGCCTTGGAGTATCTCTGGGAGTAGATCTTGTTACTCACAAAATCTGCACATTAGACTGTGCTTACTGCGAATGTGGCACCACTACAGATTTGACCATTGAACGCAAGGAGTATGTTCCGTACAAGGATGTTATTGATGAACTTGAGCACTATCTATCAACTCACCCAGCACCTGATTATATAACCTTCTCAGGATCAGGAGAGCCCACCTTAAACTCCAGGATCGGGGATGTTATCGAATATATCAAGAGATCAAAAGCCTTGGTTGCTGTACTTACCAACGGAACCCTGCTTGGACAGAAGGCAGTCAGTGATGCACTCTTAAAAGCAGATCTGGTTATCCCCTCTCTTGATGCTGCATCCCTGTCAGCCTTTGAAAAGATCAACAGACCCCACAAGGATATCAGTTTGAATGGCTACATTCAGGGGCTTGTTAATTTCAGAAGTGTCTATAAAGGAAAGATGGCTCTTGAAATTTTAATTTTGCCAGGATTCAATGACAGCAAAGCCGATCTTCAACTTTTGAAACAGGCGTGTTACAAGATCAACCCAGATGTGATACAACTTAATACTTTAGACAGGCCAGGCACTATCCCAGGCCTTACCCCTGCTACACGAAGCTCCCTTGAAGAAATTCAGAGATTTCTCCAGGCTGATCCTGATAGCCAGGTCTTTTCTAACAAAAAGTCGAATATTAACAATGAGCCGGATCACAATCCCCAATCTGAGTTTAAAAACATGAGATCCCTCTCTCAAGCTAACTATATCTCTGATAAAAAACTTACTCCCACGATTCCAGTTGAGATTACAGCTTCAGCTCCTAAAACGGCAAAGATTAAATCATACCGTGAAGAGAATGAAAATTCAATTATAGAGACAATCATGGAGACAGTTCACCGAAGACCCTGCACTCCAGAAGATTTGGCATCAATTCTGGGTTTACATATCAGCCAAATAAATAATTATCTATCAACTCTAAAGCAAAACGAGCAGGTTATCTCCGTAGCTCAAGAGCGGGGAATCTTTTATCACAGTTTAAAAAAATAAAACTTTTCAGCGTCTTTCAAATCTCTCCCAAAAATAGTTTTGTTCTTTATTTTTGGTACACCTTTTTATGGATAACCTTTACGAAAATGCAAAACAATGTTCTCAATGATCTTAAATCTGCAATAATGTTTATAACCATTCTTCCGGCTGGAAAGGATATTCTCTTTTCTCCTGTTGGCATGATACGATTCTTTCCGATTGTTGGACTGATGCTTGGTGCCCTTTTAGTCGCTGCCGACACCATGGCATCCATGTTCTGGCCGGCATCTGTTGTTGCCCTGATGGATGTGCTGATTCTGGTTGTCCTGACAGGGGCCTTTCATCTTGACGGCTTAGGTGACGCTGCTGATGGTCTCTTCAGCCACAGATCAAAAGAGCGTGCCCTTGAGATAATGAAAGACAGTAGAACCGGAATGATGGGACTGATTGCCATATTCTGCTCTCTTGCACTAAAAATTGCTGGGATCTATTGTATTAAAACAGTGTGTAGCAGCTTTGAAACAGTATTGATACTGTTTATTCTCCCTTCATATTCCAGAACCTCAATGCTGTTTGGAATCCGATATTTCAAGTATGGAAGAGAGATGGGGACAGGACACGATCTTTTTGAGAAGAGACTTCCATTTACAGATTTCATGTTTGTAGCTCTCCCTGTAATTTTGTCTCTCTGCCTTGGTTTCAGAGCTCTAATTCTCAATGCGGCATTTGCTTTGTCTGTGTTTCTAATTCTTCTGTTTTACAAAAAAAAGATGGGGTGTATAACCGGAGATATGCTGGGAGCCATGTGTGAGACAACAGAATCTTTTCTGTTTCTGATTGCCGGAATGTCAATTATTTAATACAGATAAATTTTGGGCTAAACGTAGATAACCGGCACGGCCGAAGCGGGATATTGGCTCTCGGCTACAGCTAAGAATGAAAGTCACATAAGTACAGATATTTAAAGAGACTTTCACATAAAACTTTGAGCTAAACGTAGATAAGTTAGAGATACTCAGGAGTTGAAGGTATGATTACAGGTCATGGGGGAAATGTCCAGGTACTGGCTCAACAGCACAGGTGCTCAATTGATGAGATAAAAGATATGAGCAGCAATATCAATCCATTAGGTCCGCCTGATGGTCTGGAGCAGTTTATTGCAGCAAATATTCATCTTATCAGATCCCTTCCCCAGCCCGATGCCATGGATATGGTAGGGGCATTCAGCAGATATTACAAGGTTCCGGCAGATCGTGTCATTGGAGGTAATGGTACCACCTGGTTTATTTATACTCTGCCTGCTGCACTTAAATCGAAAAAGGTACTGATTGTGGGGCCAACCTACGCGGATTACCGCGATGGATGTATCATGAACAATGTGCCATTTGAGTTCTGCATGTCAGATAAAGAGCATATGTTCCAGCCAGATATCAATAAGATCAGCGAGATGGCCAAAAACTCGGATACAGTCATCATATGTAATCCCAACAACCCTACAGGCACTCTGATTCCTGTTAATTCGATCATTGAACTGCTGCAGCGGCATCCTGAAACATATTTTGTGATTGATGAATCATATCTTCCCTTTCTTCCTGATGCAGAAGAGATAAGTCTGGTATCACAGAGATCATTTCCTAACTTAATCGTGTTATCGTCCATGTCCAAGATATTCAGGATTCCAGGACTTAGAACTGGTTATCTATGTGCCGATCCCGCTATTATTGAAAAATTTATGAGATACTACCAGCCGTGGTCAGTCAATGCATTATCGCAGGCGGCAATTATTCATATTCTTGAAAATTCGGAAGAAATTGCCCCCTTCCTTGATATGACCCGCTCTTTTGTTCAAGAAGAGAAAAAGGTATTTGAGAATGCACTCAATGGTTTTAATGACCCGTATAATTGTGCTATATCTTCTCATAGCTCTCATAGCTCTCATAGCTCTCATAGCCCTTACGGTTGCAGCGGGCTTAAACTATATCCGGC
>JADGBC010000035.1 GCA_015231705.1 Desulfamplus sp.
TGAACGAAGAGCTGCAATCCACAAATGAAGAGCTTGAAACCTCCAAGGAGGAGTTGCAGTCAGTCAATGAAGAGCTTGCAACAGTCAACGCGGAACTGCAGAACAAGGTGGCGGATCTGTCCCGTTCCAACAACGATATGAACAATCTGCTGGCCGGTACAGGTATCGGAACTGTCTTTGTAGATCATAAACTGAGGATCATTCGTTTCACACCAACCGCCACCCGTATTATTAATCTTATACAGGCTGATATTGGCAGGCCTGTAGGTCATATTGTATCCAATCTGACAGGCTATGACAGCTTGTTAGAGGATACAAAGGCTGTTCTGGATACTCTTGTCCCCAAGGAGATGGAAGTACAGACAATCGAGGGCAAGTGCTACATAATGAGAATCCTGCCCTACCGCACACTTGATAATGTGATTGAGGGTGCGGTAATAACTTTTATCAATATTCCCGAGGCAAGAAGATAAAATTTTTATAACTTGAAAATTCACATCTATCAACCCATGAGATTTGTCAACACTGTCTGAATCAGGATATTCAGGATTAAAGGATTTACAGGATAAACATCGTGTCCATCCTGTAAATCCTGGCCATCCTGATTCAGAGAAATGCTCATATGACTGAGAAACGATGACAAAGTATTGTTTTTTTTAAGATTATACCATACCCTGTTAAGGCTGGTGGGCAATCCCACTTAAAGTGAGGTATGAATGTTTATATCAAAACAAGATTCAAAAGAATTTAACAGTCTTCGTGACAGGGCAGAAAAATTTCTTTTAAAACAGCCGCGTCAGCCGCCTGATTTAAAACATTTAACACTGACCGACTTCTCTAAATTAACACAGATCGACTTCTCTAAAATAACACAGACCGACCTTTCTGAACTTCTTCACGAGCTAAATGTTTACCACGCGGAACTGGAGATCCAGAACGAGGAGCTAAGAAGATCGCACCGTGACCATGAAAGCCTGCTCAGTGAATATGTCGGGATCTATTATGACTCTGCCCCATGCGGCTATGTAACCCTCTCCAGCCAGGGGCTGATCACCAGAATCAATCTTGCCGGTGCCAGCCTTTTAAAATCTCCAAGACTAAATCTTGAAAACAGGCCATTGAGAAATTTCATATCCAGGCCATGCCATATCAACTATCTTATGACCTTGAATAATGCCGCCAGAACAGGCGAAATACAGAGTGCTGAATTAAGACTCAAAACAGATGATAAATGGGTGCTGGCCTCTGTCCAGCCGGATATGAACGAGTCAGGAGAGCTTGCCCGGTGGCGCATCACTCTGGCTGACATGTCAGTATTTAAAGAAAAAGAGATTGAGTTCATAGAGCGTGAAGAGCGGTTCAGATTTCTATTTGAAAATATCCCTTTTGCGTGCCTGTTTCTCAACAGTGATGGTGATATAATTGAGGTAAACCAGTCCTGGGAAGAGATTACTGGCTATAACAGAAGTCTGGTTATAAAAAGAGACTTTGTAAACTTCATCCATCCGGAGTGGAGAGGCACTTTCAGGAAGAGCTATTCACGTCTTAAATCCGAAAAAAGAGAGAATATCATTGAGTTCCAGTTTGCCATGTCTAAAACTGACGGGTCATATTTTCATGTTAATGCTCAGGCAAAATCATGCCTGGACAGAAACGGGGTATTCAGCCATGCATGCTTCTGTTTTCACCCTGCAGCAGAATCTGGATCAGAAGAACAGCAAAAATTTTCCTGCCCTGCTGCCATGCATCACGCTTTGCCGGAAGGGGCGGTGACAGAGGATGAAAAACAGTTTTTTTCCATTATGGAAGAGCTTCCAGGAAGTCTGATGCAGCTCGATAGTACAGGGCGTATCGTGTTTGCAAACAGGGCCTGCCGTAACATGTTCATGCTTCCACAGGGTACTCTTGTCGGCAGGTTCTGCTGGGATTTAGCATCAACTCCGGAGAAAATCAGTTATATCAGGAACTGGTTCAACAATAACATAGAGCATCTGGTGTTACCAGAGCCCTTTCATGCGGAATTTGAGACACAGGGAGCAAGAAGATTTACCCTCAAGATAGACTGGAATTACAGATACGACCGTAAGGGCAGGGTTAAAGGAATTATATTGCTGTTGAATATGACAGATATCTCTACAGCAAGGCAGACGGAATATAATCTTGAAAAGAGCCTGGAGTGCCAAAACGAGAAGGTGATCAGCCTTGAACAGGAGATTGATAAGCTCGACTCGACAATAAATATACTGACACAAAAACTCAATGATCAAAAAAATGAAACTGAACAAAGAGTAAGCGAATCAGCCAATACCCTGATACTTCCCTATGTAGAAAAGCTTAAGAACGCAAACCCGACAACCGAGCAAAAAGAGCTGCTTGCCATACTGGAATCCAATATAAATGAAATGGTCAGCCCTTTTGCAAAAAAGATGAAACAGATGGATTTCACACTTACTCCCATGGAGATTCAGATCGCACATCTGATCAGCCAGGGGAACATAAGCAAACAGATTGCATCTATCTTGTGTATCTCCTCAAGGACAGTGGAGTTTCACAGGGACAATTTAAGGCAAAAGCTGGGAATAAAGAATAAAAAGATTAACCTTCGTTCTATGCTGTTGAGCATTTGTCAATAACAGACGCACTACCACGGTTCGTGGCGGCCCAAAATCCTGCATGACTGTATTGTTCTCAAATTTTTCTTGACTTCTCCAAAATAGATAAGTAAACATTACTCACCTTAAAAATAGAGGACAAAAAAGATGCTGACAGAAGAGAAAAAATCCTCCCCCCCGGGACGGATAAAAATCATGAACGCCCTTTCAGAGCTTATGAGAGAAAAGGATTTTCACTCCATTACAACTGCTGAAATTGCTGCCACGGCAGGGGTGACCGAGGGGTTGATATACAAATATTTTAAAGACAAAAGAGATCTGCTCTATCAGGTTCTCAATGGCCATTTTCAGGCATTTCATGATCACATTGTCTCAAAAATCCAGGCACGAAAATCAAGTATCGAAAAACTTTGGGTTATCATCAGAACCTCAATGAAGAGTTATGCCGCAAACCGCGTATTTGCAAAGATTCTCCTTCTTGAGGTGCGGAACTCGCCAAATTATTTTGAAAGCGATGCCTATGACATGGTCAAAATATACTCCCGTACCATTCTTGATATTATCAATCAGGGTATGGAGGCAGGAGAGATAAGGCAGGATATAAGTCCACATGCCCTGCGTCAGATTATACTTGGCTCCATTGAACACGCCTGTCTTGGGGAGGTTATTTTTGGCAAGGAATTAGACACAGATCAAGTGTCAGAAGATATCTGCAATATTATATTTACAGGGGCGAAAAAATGAATACTACAGTTAGAAAACAAGCCAGCGATGCGACTATAAAAGAAACTGGCTGTACGACTATAAAACAAGCTGGCTGTACGACTACAAAACAAGCCGGTGATGCGACAGATGAGTTATTACCATGTGATTGCAGTCAACAGAGATCTGATAAGACTCTATGTGAAGATGAAGCAAAAAAGATTCTAAAGCAGTATGGAATACCGGTTGTAAGCGAAATCAGGGTTCCTGTGAGCCAATACAGAGTAAATGGCGGATCAGAAAAAGTGAGCTCTCCACTAACTGAGAGTCGTGTCATGGAGGCTGTTTCAACCTTTGGCTTTCCCGTAGTGTTAAAAGGTCTTGGAAGCTCCAGCAGATTTGCCCATAAAAGTGAAATGGGGCTTGTCCATACCTCAATTTCCGACCATGATTCGCTCAAAAAAGCGGTTGCAGACATCATTGAAAGGGGAGGAAAAGAGCTTGAGGGGATTTTGGTTCAGCCAATGGTCAGGGGCAAAAGAGAACTTGTGGCCGGTATGTTCAAAGATCCTCAATACGGGCCTGTTATAATGTTCGGTCTTGGCGGCATATTTACCGAGGCTCTGAGCGATGTCTCTTTCAGGCTTGCTCCTCTTACAGACTTTGATATGCAAGAGATGGTAAATGAGATTTCAGCCAGGAAGATGCTGGGTAATTTCCGTGGCGAAAAAGAGATTGGTATAGATCAGATCAAAGCAGTTCTGGCTGGACTTTCAAATCTTGCTTTGAACTCTCCTGAAATAAGAGAGATTGACATAAATCCCCTGATTGCGACCTCAGACGGAGAGCTCGTAGCTGTTGACGCTCTTATAGTGACGGGTGATTCCCCAAAAAGTGTAAATAGAAGACCCCATGTTGATAAAAGGCAGCTTGCCTCTCTCTTTTATCCAAAGACAGTGGCTTTTGTCGGGGCATCTGCAACTCTTGGAAAATGGGGACACATGCTTCTTACAAATGCCTTGAGCGGCGATTTCAAGGGGAAAATATATCTTGTCAATCCCAAGGGAGGAGTAATAGCCGGACAAAAGGTTTATCCTTCTGTCAATGAAATTGAAGGTGATCTTGACCTTGCTGTAGTTACGCTGCCCGCACACATGGTTATTGATTTGCTTCCCCATCTGAAAGCCAAAAATGCAAAAGGGATGCTGCTTATCACATCTGGTTTTGCAGAGACAGGAGATGATGGCAGCAAACTTGAACAGCAAGTTGTGGCAAAGGCTGCCGAGTACGGAATTATTATTCTTGGGCCAAACACCATGGGTATCTGTAATCCGCATAATGACTTTGCGTGCAGTGCGGCCCATGTTCACCCTCTTGCCGGCTCAACAGCCCTTGTGTGTCAGTCTGGCAATATGGGTACTCAGCTTTTAGCCTTTGCCGAGCAGCAGGGGATCGGCATCAGGGCATTTGCAGGCTCTGGTAACGAGGCAATGGTTACCATTGAGGACTACATGGAGCTTTTTGAAATAGACGAGAAGACAAGGTCGGTGGTTCTATATATCGAAAGTGTCAAGGATGGCAGAAGGTTTTTTGAGAGTGCCAAAAGAGTATCAGAGAAAAAACCTGTGATTGTGCTCAGCGGTGGAAGGACGGCAATCGGCAGAAAAGCTGCGGCAAGCCATACAGGTGCTTTGGCATCAAATGCAAAGGTCACCAGATCAGCCTTCAGACAGGCAGGCATAATTGAGGTTGGGCAACCTATGGAGCTTCTTGATCTTTCAGCACTTTTCTCATCCATGCCCCTGCCTCGGGGCAACAGGGTTGCTATTATGACTCTTGGAGGAGGCTGGGGTGTTGTCACTGCGGATCTGTGTGCTGAACACAATCTTGAAGTACCTCAACTCTCGCCTGAAATAATCGAGACTCTCAACCCTCTGCTGCCAGACTACTGGAGTCACGCCAACCCTGTGGATATCGTGGGAGAAAATGATCCGAATATTCCGAGAGTGGCACTTGAAGAGCTTTTAAAGTGGGATGGGTGCGATGCTGTGATTCATCTTGGTATTCACGGCAAGCGGATTTTTGTGGAAAAGATGGTAAACTCAATTGTTAAGGTTGATCCTGCCCATTCTAAAGAGAGCCTTGAGTCGATGAAAGAGATGTTGATGGAGTTCGAAAGCCAGTATGTATCGCATGTAATTAAACTGACTGAAAAATATAACAAGCCTGTTCTGGGTGTAAGTCTTTTGACTGATAATACAAGCAAAACGCTTTACCATGCTGATGGATGCAGATACAATGGTGTCTTTTTCCCATCACCGGAACGGGCGGTCAAAGCCCTCTCAGGTATGTGCAAATACAGCCGATGGCTCAACTCAAACACTGCGGTGGTTTAGTTATCATCAGTCTATGTCATCAGTCTGTATCATCAGTCTGTGATCGCTCTTGGCACAGTGGCTCAACTCAACTGCTGCCACCGCCAAGATGCCAAAATGCCGCCTCTTCCTGCATGACACGCTCCATGATGGCAAGCTTTGTATGGTTAAGCTCATCCATAAGAACCTGCCTTGCCCCTTCGCCATCATGGGCTTCAAGCCTTTCAATCAGCGGTTCATGGATATTGGCCATATCTTTCCCTGCATGGCGGACAACCATGAACCTTGCCAGTCTGTCTAAAAGATGTCCCAAAGTAACCGTAAGCTCCATATTCTCTGAAGCCTCGGCAACCATATAATGGAAATTACGGTTTTCATCTGTATACCTGGTGTAAGAGATATCATCATCTCCAGTATATCCTTTATGAATCTGTCTTAATTGTTCAATTTTTTCCGGTGTTATATTTTTTGCGGCCCGTTCAATTGAGGCAAGCTCAAGAATTTCCCGTAGCTCAAGCATATCCCGCAGCTCTTTGAGCGTGATTCTGGTGACAAAGTAACCAGATCGAGGCTTGATGGTAACCAGAGCCTCTTGGTTGAGCATCTGAAGTGCATCCCTGACTGGAGTTACGCTTGTACCAAAATCTGCCTTTAAATCGTCAATTGTAAGTCGTTCTCCAGGCTTTAACTGGCCATTGAGGATTGCACTTCTCAAAACATTATAAATATCTCTTTTTGCTGTATATCCCTTAAGTGTCCGGGTCATTTTTCTACTCTGCCTTATTTTTTTTAGTGTACTGATTCCTGTTATTGCAGATATGTTTCATATCAAATCTTACAACCTGATGTATCTAATTTATAAGATTATCATATTAATAATTTCATGCAAAGTAAAAAAATACCTGTTTAATATACTCAAAGTCGACACCTATCGATTCCTAAGCCTTTTCAACACAGTCTGAATCAGGATATTCAAGATGAAAGGATTTACAAGATAAACATCTTGTCCATCCTGTAAATCCTGGCTATCCTGATTCAGACAGATAGCGATTTACCTGTAAATGATAGCAAGGTGTCGTTTTTGAGTAATATAGCATACATAACCAAGTAAATAGACGCTGCTGGTTCAACGACCGCAAAGAAGTTTAATATGGCATACATAACCAAGTAATGATATTGTATGGTCAAAGTTAGAATCAACCTGGTAAAAAAAATTTACAACAAACAGTTGAGGGAGGATCTGTGAGCAAATCATCTTTTGATCTTTTTAAATCCTTTGCCGGAGAGCTTGACCCCCGAACCCTTCAAAAAAAATTTTTGCTTGCCCTGTTAAAACTGCAAAATGTTCATCGCGGATCCATCTGGATAAAAAAAAATCACTCCTACCACTGTATAGAAGCTGCAGGGAAAGAGAGTGCAAATATTATAGGTATCAATATTGATGAAAAGCAGCAAAGTATTGTCGGGTGGGTCATTGAAAACGGAAAAAGAACTGTTGCAGACACAAGAAGCGACGCCCGTCATTATAAGGAACTTGAAGATAACCTTGCTGTCAAGAGCAGCCTGATTCTATGCTTCCCGCTTTTTTTAAATGATAAAACTGTCTATGGTGCCGTTCAAATTATTGACACCACTCCTGAAAAAAGCTGTGTCAACTTAGATGAAAAATACCTCAATTACCTGCAAAACCTTGTTGATATAGGCTCTGTGGCACTAAGCAACGCTGTGTCGTACAGTAAGCAGGTGAAAGAGACGGAATTCTTAAAGGTGACCCTGCAAGAATTAAGAGCAGGTGCCAGTACCATTGTGGGACAGAGCAGAAAACTGCAAGAATGCATAAAACTTGCCAGAAGTTATTCAGCATCTGATTTCCATGTCTTGATTACCGGAGAGAGTGGAACAGGAAAAGAGCTTGTAGCACAAGAAATTCACCGGTCAGGCCCCAGAAAAGATAAACCTTTTCTGGTACAAAATTGCAGTGCAATACCTGAATCCCTGCTGGAAAGTGAACTCTTCGGTTACAGAAAAGGGGCTTTTTCAGGTGCTATCAGGGATAAAAAAGGGCTGTTTGAAGCGGCTGAAGGGGGTACCGTCTTTTTAGATGAAATTGGAGACATGCCATTAAATATACAGGCGACAATTTTAAGGGTTTTACAGAATAATGAAGTCAAACCATTGGGATCAAATGAAGTAACCCATGTGAATGTAAGGATCATTTCAGCTACAAACCGCAGCATAAAGCAGATGCTCTCCGAGAATATGTTTCGCCAAGATCTCTTTTATCGCCTATCAGTTTTACCCATAGAGTTGCCCCCGTTAAGGGAACGAAAAGACGACATACCCTTGCTGATACGCTATTTTTTTAAACTTGAGTGCCTTCAAAATGGTATAAAAGAGAAAAAACTTAAACCTGATGCCATGCACAAACTTATCTCCTGGTCATGGCCTGGCAATATAAGAGAGCTTGAAAATCTGGTCAGATATCTTGTTGTTGTTACAGACAGTGATTATATCAGCTCGGAGTTGATTCCCGACCACTTCTTCCAATCTGTAAATCAGGACCATTTTGTTCAGGGTTCGGGTATTGAAGATATGAGTATGACTGATGCAGAGGTCATAGAGGATATAAATACAACAGATAATAGATTCCTGAGCAGACACAACCAAGCCACTTTCTGCCAGATAAAGTCCTCACCCTTTAGTGATAAGGGTCAACACTCTGTAAGTAAGCTCAATTTCGGAAATCAGACATGGGATGAACTTGAAGAGAATTATATACGATTTCTACTTAAGAAGAACAACTGGAATGTCACATGGGCAGCCAAAGCGGCAGGTTTGAACAGATCTACCTTTGCGTCAAGAATGAGACGCCTTGGTATTAAAAAGTCGGTAGTGTCATAAATCCGTTGATTTTTTATTGACCTGGTTTTGTTAGACAAGGGCTTGAGAATAACCATGACAGAAGACAGATTCAGTATGCAATACAGTCAGTTCATCATGTAAAAACCAATTGTTTTATTATGTTGTTCATCAATGAATTCAGCACCAATAGTATTATCTATCTTTATTCTTACTACACATTTTTTTGTAATGTTATTGTTTTTAGTATCGTCAAGTTTAAACTCAATAAAAATAGTATCCCCCACTTCAATTTGGTTGATATGTTTTTTATGGACAAAAACAAATTCAATACCAACTCCCCCAAGGGAGATATCCTTGATAATAATATCACAACGTGTTTGATGCTTATCAATGATACAAGTACCCGGAAGTCCAACTCTTTTCCTGAAGTACTGTCTAAATTCAATCTTCATTTCAGTTGACTGACCGCATTTACACTTTATGGCCAGATTTTTTTTATTCTTAAATGGCAGTGCGTTAAAATTCTTCTGAAATCCGCAATGGGGGCATATAAACAAAGTATTGTTTCGGTCATCGATATAGCCTTTAATCATCACATCTCCTGGTAGAAAAAAGTTTCACGCTCCCCGTAATTATCTTACATAAGGTAAAAGCCTAACTGCTTTGAAAAATTCTCGTCATCAAACTGGGCACCGATACGGTTATTAAGTTTTAGACGCACAATGCATCTTTTTGTGATTGGATCCTGTTTTTTATTATCGAGTTTGAAATCTACTTCAATTATATCGCCCACATCAATATCAGCCATGTGTTTTTTATAAATATGAAGCAACTCAATACCAATTCCCTGAAAGGAGAGATCTTTCACAATCATCTCGCATCGCTTCTGAGTCTTTTTTATAAGACAGGTGCCAAACAGTTCAACCTGTTTTCTGAACTGCTTTCTGAATTCAATTTCTATTTCAGTGGAGTTACCACATTTACATTTGACAGCAAGAGATTTTCTCTTGTTTCTAAATGGTGACGCATCGAATCTTCTTTGAAATCCACAGTGTGGGCAGAGAAATACAGTCTGATTCTGCTCATCAACATATGATTTAACCATAACGCCACCTGACACATCTTCTCTTTTTTCATTGCCTGCCTACTCTCATGTTAACAAAAAAAACAGCATTGCAATTAACCTGTTATTATAAAACATGGTTTTTACCGGGCTTGAATATAAAGCTTATCTCTTTTATCAACTGAAAAGCAGAAAATCAACTCACCTTATGCATCTTAGCTAAAAAAAGAACGCAACTGCATAAGAGGCATGAATGGTCATTTATACTCAAAGCAATGATCGTGCCCACATAACGACCAAACTGGAATAGATTGACAGAATGGTTGTAATATGTAAATCAGATTACAACAAGACAATGAAAAAAAACTCCCCTTATTGTTTAATAATCCGGGGAGTTTGGCTTTTAATAGAATTTGATGGATTTTTTTACTTATGATTCAAGCAATGCTTTGTGGCTTAGGCGAATTTTTCCGTCTCGTGTAATTTCAAGAACTTTTACACGCAGTTTGTCACCCTCCTTCACTACGTCTGTAACTTTTTTGACCCGATGAGTAGACAGCTCTGATATATGTACAAGTCCATCTGTTCCGGTTTTAATCCTTACAAATGCACCAAAATCAGTAATTTTTACAACCTCTCCCTCATAAATGGCACCCACTTCAGGATCAAGACAGATGTCATTTACAACCTTGAGAGCAGCTTCTCCATCTTTTTCATTTTCAGCAGCAATTTTGACAAGACCTGTATCATCAACTTCAATGGTTGTTCCAGTATCGGCCTGTATGGCTCTGATCATTTTTCCGCCCGGGCCGATTAAATCCCTGATTTTGTCAGTATTAATCTTGATGGTATAAATTTTGGGGGCATGTGGAGACATCTGGCTGCGTGATGAATTGAGAGTTTCAAGCATCCTTGCAAGAATATGAAGTCTTCCCTCACGAGCCTGAGTCAATGCCTTTATCATGATATCCCGAGAGAGTTCGCGAATTTTTATATCCATCTGAAGAGCAGTAATTCCAGTTTCAGTACCAGCCACCTTGAAATCCATATCTCCAAAGTGATCTTCATCACCAAGAATATCACTTAGAATCACAGTGGTATCACTATCTGAGACAAGCCCCATGGCAATACCAGATACTGGTGCCTTTATGGGTACCCCACCATCCATCATGGCAAGAGTGCCGGCACAAACAGTTCCCATGGATGAGCTGCCGTTGGACTCCATCACCTCACCAACAACACGTATGGTATACTCAAAATCCTCCTTATCTGGCACCACACGTTCAAGGGCACGGGTGGCAAGATTGCCGTGACCTATATCTCTTCTACTTGGACCTCCGGGGCGTTTACACTCACCCACGGAAAAGGGAGGGAAATTATAATGGAGCATAAATGGCCTTGATTCATCTCCGCTCAATGTCTCAACACGCTGTTCGTCTCTTCCTGAACCTAAGGTCAGTACACCCAGAACCTGTGTCTCTCCTCTTGTAAAGAGTGCACTTCCGTGTGGTCTTGGAAGATTACCAACCTCGCAGGTAATTTGACGGATCTCGTCAAAAGCCCTGCCGTCAATTCTCCTGTTTTCCTTAAGTACAATCTGACGGCTGATCTCTTTAACAAGTTCACTGAAAAGTGATTTGATGCTTTTAACATTATCTTTTGAAAGTCCATCGGCACTACCATCTGGTGAGGCTGCAATCTCTGCTATAAGCTCATCACGTACTTTTTCAAGCTCCAGAGCCCTCTCCATTTTACCTTTGGTCTGTACTGCCTGATGAATTTTGACGGAAGCAAGCCCTCTTATCTTTTCCATAAGCTCATAATCTGTCTCTGGAGGAATCAACTGGCGTTTTGCCTTGCCCAGAGCAGTTCTGAGTTCATGTTGAATATCAATCATAGGCTGCATTGCATCGTGGCCAAAGAAAATAGCATCCAGCATTTCTGCTTCCGATACAATATCGGCACCACCTTCAACCATAATGACCCCAGTTTTTGAACCGGCTACTACAAGTTCAATATCACTTTTTGCCCTCTGTTCAATGGTTGGGTTGGCAACAAACTGGCCATCAATTCGTCCAACTCGTACCCCAGCAATGGGTCCAGCAAATGGGATATCGGAAATTTCCAGGGCAGCAGATGCACCAACTATTGCCATCACATCTGCCTCATTCTCCTTATCCATTGAGAGCACTGTTGCGATTACCTGAGTCTCAAAATTATACCCTTTTTCGAACAGGGGACGGATAGGCCTGTCAATCAGACGGCATGTAAGAGTCTCCTTTTCACTTGGTCTGCCAATCTCACGCCTGAAGTAATTTCCGGGTATTCTACCAGCAGCATATATTTTTTCCTGATATTCCACAGAGAGTGGGAGAAATCCCCCAAACTCCTCTTTGGGCTCTTTGGCAGCCACAGCAGTAACAAGCACCATTGTTTCACCGTACCTTACAACAACTGCACCAGAAGCCTGTTTGGCTATTTTACCGGAAGTTATGCTGAACTCCTTGCCATTAATAATTGTTTTAACTGTATTTTCCATAATTTCTCCTGATAAAAAGGCGGCCTTCAAGGCATTCCCAAGGGAATAAACACGCACCTCCAGCATCAAGTAATATGTAATATCTCATCTTATAATAGGTTACCTTGAAAATGAATTCTGATTTTCAAAATCATAGGGAGGGGGGAGTGTGCAGAATACGACTATACCCATTGAGTGATTTAAGATGTAATATCTAATCATGGAGTAGTTAAACCGTGAAAATGAATTCTATTTTTCATGATCAGGGGTGGTCGAGAATCCGAACATAACCGTTTGAATTCCATAAGATGACATATTCAAATGTCATATTTGATGCTGCATATGCGAACTTATTCAAGGTCTGGGTTACCATAGAATTGCCGCCTGTAAATAAAAATTAAAAGAGTCGGCTTAACAGACAGATATCTTCTGGCTGTTAAGCCTTTATCCAAAGGTAGACAACTATCTTCTCAAACCCAGTTTATCAATCAATGTGCGATACCTGTTGATGTCTTTTTTCTTCAGATAGTCAAGAAGGCTTCTTCTCCTTCCAACAAGAACTAGCAATCCTCTTCTTGAGTGATGGTCCTTCTGGTGAACTTTTACATGTTCAGTAAGATAGTTAATACGATGAGTCAAAATAGAAACCTGAACTTCAGGGGAACCTGTATCAGTTTCATGCTGCCGGAACTGTTCAATCATTTCAAGTTTGTTTTCAGATAATAAAACCACGTTAATACTCCTTATTGGAATAAATAAATATTTGATATTCTGTGCATTCTACCGTTTATGATACTTACTGTTATCCAATATTCCATTCAGACAACCGGGCACATGGGACAGGGACAGAATACCTGCACAATAAAAACTCAAAGGGCATCGCCACTTTAGGGCACCCAGAACCATGAAAATCTTGAATACATTTTCATGTTAAACGCTCATGGTCGGAATTTAGCCACCCCCAACCATGAAAATTAATATATGTTTTCACGATAAAAATAAAAAGCAAATTACCAACTAATTTGTAAAAACACAACAATAATCATATTTATCAAGAGCCCTATTATATTTAACAATTGCCGCAAGTTCTCCTTGTCTGTCAATCACCCTCATATAAGTACTATTATTGGAATCAGATAGTTGAACCGGCTTTAATGTTTGAGATTTGCCTGATAAAGATAAAGGCTCCTGAAACAGATGATTGTACGATATAAAAAAAGTTTGGCCAAAAGAGATTCTCTCCATAAGGGCATCATCAGCTTGAATCAAAGGCATAGAGGGAAGGCTATGTGCCATTGGAACTATCCGGTCAAAGGCCTCACTCTTATCCATCATCTCCAGTTTGCCAAGAGAGACGGCATCATCAATTGAAAAGCCGCAGGTTCTGGTTCTTCTTAAAGAGTAGAGTGTTCCGCCACATCCAAGACTCTGACCTATATCATGGGCAAGGCTTCTTATGTAAGTTCCAGAAGAGCAGTTGACCTCAAAAGTTACAGACAGACCACTTAAGCCCTTTGACTCTGAAGTCGGAAATATGCTTAAAAATTTGGCAACTGACAGAGAATGATTCTCTATTGTAGTAGTGCTGTCTGCTCTTTTCTCTGCTGATTCAGTATCACGTAAGTTTTTCTCTATTTCGGCACTGATTAAGATTTCAGATAGGGATATTTTTTTTATCTGCAGGATATCTAACGAATAGATTTCAATTCTTCGTGGTGGCTTCTGGACAGGTTTGCCCTGTCTTGCCAATTTATAGATAGGCTGTCCATTGTGTTTTAATGCAGAATAAACAGGGGGCTTCTGCATCATTTCCCCTTTGAACTTATAAATGGTTGACATGACCATTTCATGAGACAGGCCATTTATCACGCTCGAGGAACATTGTTTTACGAGATGACCGGTACAGTCCTGAGTATCTGTTTCTATTCCAAGGATAACTTCTGCGATATAACTCTTTGAACTACCCAAAAAGAATTGTGATAATCTTGTTCCCTTATTGATTCCACACAGCATCAGGCCAGTTGCAAAGGGGTCAAGCGTACCTGTATGCCCCACTTTTTTTACACCAAGTTTTTTTTTTATTCGTGCAACTACTGCTGCAGACGAGATCCCTTCTGGCTTGTCAATCGCAATAATACCATCTTTTGTCATATGAAATATACAGGGTCTTACCGTTAAAAATTCGTTCTTGTTTTCATGCTTCGGGCTGTCAAAATTGATGGTCTCGTAAAAAGTTCGAAATAGGTATTTTTTGCTGTAATAACTCTTTGATTTTATTAACCGTATATTTTAATAAATTGACTTTTTACGAAGTCATCAAAATTAGTTATAGTTGTTTTTGCTAAGATCGCTAATTAGCAACAAAAGATTTCAAAAGCAACCTTCAATTACCCTTTATTACCGAGTTTAGAAGAGCGTCAATTTTTGAGCCATGATCAAATGATCTATCGTGTACAAACTTAATTTCTGGCATGTATTTAAGGCCGAGCTTAGGGGCGATATTTTTTTTAATATAACCGTGTGAGCTTTGAAAGCCCGCAATAGCTTCTTTTATTTTCTCTTCGCTACCAAACAGTGCAAAATACACATAAGCAACCTTAAGGTCTGTCGTCACTTCCACACTGCTTATAGTAGCCATTTCAATTCGTGGGTCTTGTATCTTTCTGCTCAAAAGTTCAGAAAGTGCCGTCTGGATCGCTACACCAATTCTTTCTGCCCTTGGGTAAGGTTTCATTCCTTTATGCTCTCCAAACTCGCTTTACGCTCTTCAATTTGATAACACTCTATAATATCACCGACCTTAAGGTCATTGAATTTTTCAATACCGATACCGCATTCGTAGCCCTGAGTAACCTCCTTAGCATCATCTTTGAATCGACGCAGAGATGATAGAAAGCTGTCACACTTAATCACACCATCTCGTAGAAGCCTTATCTTTTCCCCTCTGGCAACCTTACCATCCTGTACAAAACATCCGGCAATAGTCCCTTTTCCTGGTATCACAAATAGGTCACGCACTTCTGCTTGACCAATAATTATTTCGTGAAAAGTTGAGGGCATAAGTCCGGTTAAAGCAGTCTTTATATCATTAATAACATTATAGATGATATCATAGAAACGCATATCAACATTTTCATCCTTAGCCATTTCACGTACTTTGGGCGTTGGACGGACATTGAATCCTATAATAATGGCATCTGATACTGCAGCAAGCGAGACATCAGACTCGTTGATTGCACCGGTTCCAGAGTGAACAATCTTAATATCCACCTCTTCTTGGACAAGTTTCATGAGGGATTCATTAAGTGCTTCAAGTGAACCATGAACATCTGTCTTTATTATCAGCTTGAGTTGCTTTGCCTGACCAGAACCCATATTGGCAAAAAGTTTTTCTAGATTTGCTCTACTTTTTTTGGCAAGCTCCTTTGCACGCTCTTTTTGCATCCTGCTTTCACTGATCTGCTTTGCATCCTTTTCCGATGCAAGTGCAATAAATTCATCACCTGCCTCAGGAACTCCGCTCAACCCCACAATTTCCACTGGAGTACTTGGGCCTGCAATATCTGTGGTTTTCCCCATATCATCTATCATAAAACGTATTTTACCCGAATGGAGACCGCATACAACTGGTTGACCATTTCTAAGAGTACCCTGTTGAACAAGAACTGTTGCAACCGGTCCTCTACCCGCATCCAATCGAGCTTCTACCACATGGCCTGTTGCCAGTCTATCGGGGTCTGCTTTAAGTTCCAGCACTTCAGCCTGCAGAAGAATCATCTCAAGAAGCTCATCAATACCTGTCCCTGCCTTTGCTGAGACCTTCGCAAAAATAACATCTCCACCCCAATCTTCAGAGAGTAGCCCATGGTCGGAGAGTTCCCGCATTACCCTGTCAGGATCAGCATTCGGTTTATCCATCTTATTTACAGCGACTACCACAGGCACTCCGGCAGCTTTTGAGTGGTTAATAGCTTCAATAGTCTGAGGCATAACTCCGTCATCAGCAGCAACCACCAAAACGACAAGGTCTGTTATCTGTGCTCCTCTGGATCTCATAGATGTAAACGCAGCATGACCAGGCGTATCAAGAAAAGTTACAATACCTCCATTGGGAGTCCTAACACTGTAGGCTCCAATGTGCTGAGTAATGCCACCGGCTTCTCCGGTAGTTATTTTGGATTTTCTGATAACATCAAGAAGCGATGTCTTTCCGTGGTCAACATGTCCCATTATAGTGACCACCGGAGATCTTGGAATAAGCTTGTCAGGATCATCAACCTCATGTGCATGAGAGAGCATATCCTCAGCAACAGCTGTTTTTTCCACCTCATAGTCAAATTCTGCAGCAACCAGTGCAGCAGTATCAAAGTCTATTGTCTGGTTCACCGTTACCATGATCCCCATACCCATGAGCTTCTGAATCATCTCATTTGCCTTGATACTCATTCTTTTTGCAAGTTCAGACAGATCTATAGTCTCGTCAATTCTTATTCTGCGTTTGATTGCTTTTGGTACAGTGATCTGAGTTTTCTGGATTTTAGGGCGTTGCTTAGTTTTGCCATCTTTTCTTCGTCCTTTTCTACCCGAAAATCCCTGTTCATAAAGATCTTTACCTTCAACAACCGACTTGCGTTTTTTCTGCCCTGGCTTAGAATCATCACCAAGCCCCTCGTCCTCACCCCATTTTTTCTTTTTTACCTTGCTTTTTATACGCTTTGCCTTTGCGTCATCTTTCTCAGAGGGTTCAACAGGAATAAATACACCATCAGTATCCAGATCTTTTCTACTGCGTACTTTTAAAAGAGGAATTTCTGCTTTTGCACCACTTCTGCCAACAGGTAATGACTTTCCTCTATCAGAAACAGTTCGGTCTCCCCTGTTAGATGGTATTTTTTCTCTGTCAGGAGTAATATGTCTTGTTTTTTCAAAAGATGTTTTTTCTCTAGCTAAACCAGGAAGGTCTTTAGCGGAAGGTGTCTGTTCTCTATTGAAAGGGGCTCTCTCCTTGTGTGGTGATGCCTTATCTCTGTCAGCATTAACCGTACCTTTCACACCAATATTTCTTTCAACATATTCTCTCTTTTTAGGAATTGGAGGTGGAGGTACCGGAGCAGGAGGTTCAGCAAGTTTAATAATCTTTGCCGGTTCTGATTTTTTCTGTTTTTTCTTTCGCTTCTTCTTTTTATCATTTCCTGCAGAAGAATCCTTACCTTGTGCAAAATCAGATGTCTCTTCACTGGTATCTTGTCCATCATCATCCTGATTTTGCTGGGTATAGGTATTTTTATCTGCTGCCAATTCAGTATCATCGATGCTTTCCTGATGAAAAAACTCTTCTTTTGATTTTTTTGGATTGTCTGAATCTGTTGGCATATCCGCTTCTTTTATATTAAAATCCCCTGTTTTTTTGTTTTTGTCTGCTGCACCTAATTTTTCAGTCTGATCTGTTCTTTCAACAATATCACTATCTATAGTGTTTGATATATCGTTGTCTCTATCTGCACTTTTATGAGAGATAAATGGCACCATCGGGGCAGCATCAGCTTCTTTTTCAACCGGCTGTCTCTGTTCTTCAAGTAGGTCTATCTCTTCAACGGGAACTCTTTGATTATTAATGATAGCATCACTGTCTATTTGCCCCTGAGAGAATTCAGTCTCATTAGTCTCTGTTCTGGAGAATATATCAGACTGTTTATGTTTGGAGACAATATCAGCCATATTTTGTTCTGATATCTCAGAAGAAGAGGTTACTGCAGGTGATAGTACAGATGAAACAACCGCATGCTCTTTTACAGACTCATCTATTGGCATATCATCATTAATTTGGCTTCTATTCGATGAAGGCTGCTCAGTAAGCCTTTCTCCGGCAGGTACGGATACAGACTCTTTTTTACTCTGTTTGCGTCGGCGGATCACAGATGTACCAACTCTGGAGTCCTGTTCTTTTTGTTTATTGCCAAAAATATTGAGTTTTATCTGATGTACCGTCTCATCTTCCAGAGAGCTCATATGACTTTTGACTTCTATATCCATAGCCTTAAGCTTTGTCAAAAGAGCCTTGTTTGTCATATTAAGCTTTTTGGCCAGTTCATGCACTCTGATTTTTGCCATCTGTTCCCCCACGATATTCTTCCCTTGTTTTATTTTAATTTCTGAAATTTTGCAACTGATATAGTTTGCCAGACAAGTAAAATAGCAGCCAGGCTACCCAATGTCACTGATTCAAAGATTCTGTTTTGAAAATTTTTTTAAAAATATGTATAATCACTCAGTGTCAGATGAATCCTTCAATAATTTGTCAACTCCCTCATCTTTAGGATTAAAGAGATGATCTTGATCAGTATGGACATTGGTTGAACCTGAAGCATCATCGGAATTTTGACGGG
The DNA here is from genome assembly GCA_015231705.1 of Desulfamplus sp. GTDB lineage: Bacteria > Desulfobacterota > Desulfobacteria > Desulfobacterales > Desulfobacteraceae > Desulfamplus. The sequence continues at coordinate 18,519 of JADGBC010000035.1, forward strand.
AATTATCGGAATCAAAATCACTACCATCGGAACTATCATGATTGTCACTAGACCTGTCTATACTGTCGCTACTATTTCTATCAAGACTGTCTGAATCGCTATAATGAATCTCTGAGCTATTTTGTAAGGCACTGTTTTTTGAGTGAAAGCGAGATAACTGAAGAGTCTCACCAGCACGTTTTTTCAAAAGCATGGCATCATCATCAGAAAGCTCCGATGCTGAACAAAGATTTACAATCTGAGCTGAGGCCACATCCTTCAGACTATAAAATCCATTTTCATACAATAAGCCAGCAAGAGAGTCTGTCATACCGGGAATTTTCATCAACGAATCGTGTCTCTGCTGCTCCTTGCGCAAGTAGTCATCTTTACTCATAACATCAAGGTGCCATCCGGTCAATTTGCATGCAAGACGGACATTCTGACCATTTTTGCCAATAGCTATTGATAGAAAATCATCGTTAACAATGACCTCCATGGTTCTGTTATATTCATCAATAACAACTTTTGAAATTTCGGCAGGAGCAAGGGCATTGCATACAAATTTTGCTACATCTGGATTCCATTGGACAATATCAATTTTCTCGCCTCTGAGTTCCTGTACAATGCTTTGAACCCTGTTCCCCTTCATGCCAACGCAGGCACCGACTGGATCAACATCAGAGTCTGAGGAGGTGACAGCAACTTTGGAACGAATTCCAGGCTCTCTGGCAGCACCCTGAATAGTAACAATCCCCTCTGAAACTTCAGGCACTTCGGAAGCAAAAAGTTTAACAAGAAATTCAGGATGGGTTCTTGAAAGAACAATTTGAGAACCCCTTGATTCTTCTAGCACATCAAGAACATAGGCTCTAATACGATCCCCACGCTTATAATTTTCTCTTGGCATCTGTTCTCGTGGGGAGAGTACCGCTTCTGCCTGACCAAGGTTAACAATAATACCCCCTCTGTCTATTCGCTGCACGATACCATTGATAATCTCACCTTTTTTATGGATAAAATTCTCATAAACAGCATTTCTTTCTGCTTCTTTCATTTTCTGAATAATGACTTGCTTGGCAGATTGTGCTGCAATTCTGCCGAACTGTGATGTATCGATTTTAATGCCAAGACTGTCACCCTCTTCACATTCAGGATCGTATTTTAAACCCTCCTCAATGGTCAGTTCAACTTCGGGGTCTTCAACAACAGGAACTACTTCTTTAAATTGAAACACTTCAACTTCACCGATTTTTTCATCATAATGCACTTCAATATCAGCCCTGGCACCAAGTTTTTTTCTGGCAGCCGATTCAATGGCCTCTTTAAGAGTGGAGATTAATATCTCTTTGTTAATACCCTTTTCCCGGCTTACCTGTTCAATAACCCGTTTAATATCTGTAATAAGCATTTCTATTCCCCATGGGTGGCTGAAAGTCTGGCTTTACTGATCTTGTCATACTCAATTTTTACTGTCTGCTGGTCAATAGTCAGAAGAAGAATATTACCATTTTCAATACCATCAATAAATCCTTTATATTTTTTCCTACCATTAACCAGCTCGGCTGTCTCGATACTTACTCGCTTACCTTTGAATCGTTCAAAATCCTCCATCTTTGTAAGCGGGCGGTTAGGGCCAGGTGAGGATATTTCAAGATGATATGGTCCAGGATTCTCAAGATGCACGTCCAGCAAGTCTCCAAGATGCCTGTTCATAAGTATACAGTCAGCAATTGTAATCCCACCTGTTTTATCAAGATAAATTCTGATAACGATCCTTCCACGATCAGACACCCGTTCTGCATGCACAAACTCTATTTGCTCCATTTGACACAACGGCTCTACAATTTTCCTGACTGTCTCGCTAAAAGAACAAGTATCACTTTTGCTTTTAAACATTCTACCTCCTGACAATGCCCATACTTATGACGATAATTTGGGCGAACTGATTTGCCGGTACTGAAATATAGTTTTCCAGATAATTACATTGGTGGAAATGCCGTCTGAGACCTCGGACAAAGGGTTTGTTCCACCAAAAGACTTTTCTGGAAGTCTATAAGGAGATCTCAATAAATTAGAGAGTCCCAATAAACAGAAAAACGGGCAAATGCCCGCTCCCTGATGCACAACAAGATAATTTAACCTTTTTATGAAATTGCCTCTTGAAATCAGTGAGCAAGATCAATGGAGCGGGCAACGAGATTCGAACTCGCGACACCAAGCTTGGGAAGCTTGTACTCTACCAACTGAGCTATGCCCGCACATGAATGATAGCACGGAGGTTACCTTAAAAAAAAAATATTGTCAACAAAAGTTTGTCAAGCCTGGTGATACCCTCGGTTTATTATCAAGTGAATAGACACACTTTTATCTTAATTGACAAAGCAGTGCTTAGCAATTTTTTGACCCAACATAAAAACAGCTATTCCGAATCAAGGTAAGTCAGCACCATATTTTTCCATGATATGTCTTGAGATATCTGCATGAACTCCATTGATCATCTTTTCACTCAAAGTTTTTTCCCATGAGCGATAAACAATTCTTATGGAAAGGGATTTTTTCCCCTCAGGCAGAGGTTTACCTTCATACAGATCAAATATAAATACATCCTCCAGCACGGACTTATTCTCTTTGAATGCCACAAAATCTGATAGTATCGAACCAACTGCAACGCCCGAATCTAAAATCAGAGTAAGATCTCTGGAAAGTGATGGAAATTTTGGAATAAGATGAGTGTTCTTCATGGCACCAGGTGGAGGTGCAATGGATAAAACAACCTCCATATCCATTTCAAAAACAAATACATCCTGTTTTAGACCAAAATTTTTCAGTATCTGAGCACCTATTTTACCTACGGAACCAATCTGATTTCCATTAGCAGCTATAATGGCACCATGTCCATTTTGATAGTAAGGGCATTGTAGAACGTCTGATTTCTTAAACAGCACTTCATCTATATCAAGTGCACAACACAGACTTTGAACAACTCCTTTTATATCAAAAAAATCACATGCAACAGGCTTGTTACTCCATGAGATTCCTGTACGTAAACCAGTCCATATCCCAGCAATCATCTCCTTTTCTATGGGCTGCTCGCCTTTTCGTGTTGCTAAAAAAATATTGCCTATCTCAAATAATCGTACTGAGTCAATCTGTTGGGAATTATTCCGCCTAATATTTTCCAATAACCCAGGCAAAAGAGATGTTCTGAGGACAGAAAGCTCCTCTGAAATAGGGTTTAAAATTTCTTCAACAGAACGCCGCTTATCAGAGAGTTCAAGACAGAGAAGATCGCATGCAGCAGCAGAAGTAAAACTGTAATTAACAGCTTCACTAAAACCGAATCCATTCATTATATCCCTGATCTGCTCTCTCACAACAATCCTTTCGGAGGGAGCTCTTCCTTTTGCCGGAACCTTTGGAAAACTAGTCTGGATTCTGTTGTATCCCCAAAGCCTTGCCACCTCTTCGGAAAGATCTTCAGGTCTTGTTACATCCACCCTGAATGATGGAACGATAACCCGCATCATACAAGCTCTGTCTTGTTCTGTTGAATTTTTATCTTGATGCATTGAATCGTCACACTTGATAATTCCATCACTTTGATTAACTTTAAACTGAACAGACTCCAGATATTGTTTAATCTCATCATATGTCAAACTGGTACCAAGTCTCCGGTTGAGGGCATCTGGATCCAGTTTTATTTCAAATGGAGTATGAGGAACCGGATATTGATCTATTATGTCATTGAGAATGGTTCCTCCTGACACTTCAGATATTAGAGAGATTGCACGCTTGAGCACATCTTTGGTTGCATCAGGATCAACCCCCCTTTCAAAACGGTGGGATGCGTCTGTATTTATTCCAGAACGTTTTGCAGTTCTTCTGATAGAAACAGGATTAAAACAGGCACTTTCCACAAGCACTCTGGTTGTAGAGTCAAGAATTTCAGTATTTTCACCACCCATTACGCCAGCAATACCTACAGGACGATCTCCGTCACAGATCATGAGCATATCGGGTTCCAGAGTGTGGGATTTGCCGTCCAGAGTTCTAAATTCTATGCAACCAATGCCTGCCCGTTTTATTTCGATCCTTGATCCGGCAATGTTGTCATAATCAAACGCATGAAGAGGCTGACCCGTCTCCATCATCACAAAATTGGTCACATCAACAACATTATTAATGGGTGTAAGCCCAAGCGACACAAGTCGATCCTGAAGCCAAAATGGTGATGGGCCAATTTTGACATCAACCACCATCCCGGCTGTATACCTGGGACACAGATCAGGATCAAAAATCTCAACAGCAACATAATCATGAATGGATTTATCCGAACACCTGACTATGTCGTTAAAGGGCAGGCAAAGTTTTCCGGCAGGGTCACTGAAAGCGGCTACTTCTCTGGCCAATCCAATAACACTCAGGCAGTCGGGGCGGTTTGGAGTAAGATCCACTTCAAATAAATAGTCATTAAGGCTCAGTGCCTCTGCAAGCGGGGTACCTGGTACCATAGCCGGATCAAGCTCCATTATACCATCACAGCCTAAACCAAGTTTGAGCTCTGCAGCACTGCAAAGCATTCCCTCAGAGATCTCACCGCGTAATTTGCTCTTTTTTATTTCAAGATCACCAGGCAGAAGAGCACCGACAATAGCACATGGAACCACAAGTCCCTTCCTGACGTTTGGTGCACCACAAACTATATTCAGGATAATATCATCGCCTGTCATATCAATGCCTGCAGTATTCTTGCCCACATTGACTTTGCAGCAGGTAAGGTTGTCAGCTGCCGGATGTTTTTCAACATATTCTACCCGGCTGACTACTACTTTATCAAGATACTCAAACCTGTTTGCGAAAGAGTCCACCTCAAGACCTGCCATGGTGAGTTTTTCAGCAATTTCAGATGGGGTATATTCTACCGAAGTATATTCTTTTAACCAGCTTAAAGTAAATTTCATATCAAAATTGCCTTAAAAAGCGCATATCATTTTCAAAAAATTTCCTGAGATCATCTATACCGTATTTTAGCATTGCGAGCCGCTCAATACCCATACCAAAGGCAAAACCAGTATATTCTTCAGTGTCATACCCCACATTCTCAAATACGGCAGGGTGTACCATGCCAGCACCCAGCACTTCAAGCCAGCCGGTTCCTGAACAGACTCTGCACCCAGCACCTCTGCACATTACACAACGGATATCGACTTCGGCACTTGGTTCTGTAAACGGGAAAAAACTCGGTCTGAATCTCAAAGAGATATCTTCATCAAAAAGCTGATGCACAAATGTGGAGAGAGTGCCCTTCAGATCGCCAAAAGAGACGTTGCGGTCAACCATCAACCCCTCTACTTGGTGAAACATGGGCGTGTGTGTCACATCAGAATCACACCGATAAACTTTACCGGGAGCAATAATCCTGACTGGTGGCTTTACCTTTTCCATGACTCGAGGCTGTGTTGGAGATGTGTGGGTTCGTAAAACAATATTTTCAGAAACATAAAATGTATCCTGCATATCTCTTGCGGGATGATATTTAGGTATATTGAGAGCCTCAAAATTATAGTAATCGGTTTCCACTTCAGGCCCCTCTACAATATCAAAACCTATCCTGGAAAATATTGCAGAGATCTCTCTTGAAATCCTTGTTATAGGGTGAAGCGTTCCTCTTGGAAAAATCCTTCCTGGCAAAGTAACGTCAATAGCATCGTTATTTTCACCAGTCTCAGACTCAAGGCGTGCTTTAAGATCCTTTAACGTATTTTCCAGTTTGACTTTAAGAAGATTAGCACTCTTCCCTGCTGCAGGCCTCTCCTCCACAGGAAGCTGAGTAATATTCCTAAGAAATGCCGTCAGTATTCCTTTTCTCCCAAGATATTTTGTAGAAAGGTGTTCCAGCGAACCTGGGTCTTTGATTTCGTTGATCTCACGAAAAACCTCTCTTTCGATCTCTTGGAGAGAACTATTTTTAATCTCTTCTAAGTTATTCATATTGTCTGTTCCACAACAATCCCCAATATTAACAACAATCACAAATCTATAGTATAGGGATTCCCATTTTATTAATAAACAACTCAACCTATCACGGGAAACCTGCCCAAAAGGCACTACTTTAATAAAAAAAATAGGCTAAAACTCAGAATCGAAAGTGATCAGACTGAAATTCAGCCTTAAAAACCGATTAAAGCTTGGCAGATGCAGCCGCTACAATCTGGGAAAATCCAGCTGGATCACATATAGCAAGATCAGCCAAAACCTTTCGATCAAGCTCAACATTAGCTAATTTAAGACCATGAATAAAATTGCTGTATGAAAGATCGTTCATTCTTGCAGCAGCATTTATTCTTGCTATCCAGAGTCTTCTAAAATCTCTCTTACGTGTTCTACGGTCACGATAGCTGTACATCAAAGCTTTATCCACTGCGTCTGCTGCTGTACGAAACAGCTTACTGCGGCCAGCCCTAAAACCTTTTGCCAGCTTTAAAACTTTATTTCTGCGTCTTCTTGCTTTAAAACCTCTTTTTACTCTCATGTTAAATAAACTCCTTAGAACTTTATAATCTTTATGTCTATACTCATTTCTATCCAGATTTTTTATCCGTGCAATCATCTGGCTGCAATATGTCCAGACATATGGTTGTAATCTGCTATCCGTTGGGAAGCATACGCCTAATTTCACGCATATCGCTTACATCAATGATCTGTGGACGCCTTAATCCACGTTTTCTCTTGGTTGTTTTTTTTGTCAGAATATGGCTAGCATGCGATTTTTTGAACTTGTATTTGCCGGTTCCTGTTTTTGTAAACCTCTTTGCAGCAGACCTGTTGGTTTTAATTTTGGGCATTATCTTCTCCTTAAAATACTATCAAAACTTTAAAAAAGATAAAGATATGGTGGCTCATCATACCCACGAGGAATGACACCGCCATATCTTTATCTTTATTGTTGTGAAATGTTTTCCTGTTTTGTATTGAATATTTGGATTAAGTAAATCCTTTAGATCACATGGAGACATCTAGGGCAACATTGTTCCAGAGTTTTTAACAGATTCTGCAGATTATCTTGGAGCAAGAATCATGGTCATGGTTTTACCTTCAAACTTGGCATGTTGTTCAATCTGGGCAAAAGTCTCTGTCATTGAGGCAATTTTTCCAAGTACATCTCTTGCCTGCTGCATCAGAGTTATCTCTCTACCCCTGAACATCATTGTCACTTTAACCTTGTCGTTATTAGCTATAAATTTCTCTATATGCTTAACTTTAGTTTCAAGGTCGTGGGTATCAGTTTTAGGTCTGACCTTTATTTCCTTAATCTGAGATGCTTTCTGCTTTTTTCTGGCCTCCTGATATTTCTTTGTAATCTCATACTTGTATCGGCCGTAATCCATTATTTTACAGACAGGTGGTTTTGCATTGGGAGAAATCTCAACGAGATCCTGTGCATATTCAGCAGCCTTCCGCAATGCATCATTAATGGACATAACGCCTATCTGTTCCCCGTCAGGCCCGATAACTCGTACCTCAGTGGCCCTGATCTCCCTGTTTACACCTACTCTGTCTTTGCTACTCTGTTTAACTATCCCACACCTCCCATGCTTTTAGTCCCATGATCATTTTCAATATCAACTCTGTTAATTACATTATCTCTATCTGTCATTATTGCATAATCAACGGATAATTATATATAATTTTTATAAAAAAATGCAAGTATTATTTACCTGCTTGTTTGATTTGCCTGTTCCAATGTGTATTTTTCAAGAAGGCTGTTCTTCCAGTAAAGATTTTTTTCTCTCGAAAAGAAACGGGCAAAAAAATTGAGGCTCTCACTCCTGCGGACATTAGAAACAACTGTTATTCGACTATTCTGGTAAAGCGGTGGCAACACTTCAAGTGCACAGGATGTCCCACCGCCCATAGGGTCTTCAAAAGCATAAACCACTTTTTTGATACCAGACAGTATAATTGCACCAAAACACATGAGGCAAGGCTCCATGGTGCAGTACAAAACACACTCTTCTGTCACAATATCAATATCATTGTTCAATGCGACAATTTTATCCTCAAGGGACTTTAATGCCCTTATTTCAGCATGGTCAATCTCGCTTGGCCGATTTACTGGAGATCCCGTATCAGATGATAGTGGTAATGTCCCTTTTCTTGAGCCATATGCAACAACCAATCCATTGAAAACAATGACACATCCCACAGGGAACTCCCCATTATCAAGGGCCTTTGCTGCCTCTGCAAGAGCAAAATCCATATAAGACTCATCTTTTAACCATGTCATAATAAATTTTCACCTGAGCCAGTACTTTTGGATTTTTAGATGATAATTTAAACTCAATTTTCCATTTTACCATCTTAAAACCACTTTTTATAAGGCCAACACTATTTTATCAGAAAGTTCTTTACAAAATTTGAACAGTATGCACAATGTTTTTTTGATATTTAACATCTTTGACCAGTTCTTTTATGTGAAAGTCTCTTGAAATAGCAGTAATCATGCGACTTTCATTCTTCGTTGTGGCCAAGAGCAATACCTCGCTCCGGCCGTGCCGGTTATTAAAAAACTGCTTTACAGTGAAAATGAATCACATTTTTATATCAGGAGACGATTAATGCCCAATCATCTCCGTTTAGTTTAAAAAAACATTTCTGGAGATATTTTTAGGACTCCCCTGAACAGGCTGTAATAAAGGATATGAACATTACATCACACTATATTTCCAAAGATCAATCTATTTGTCAGAACTCATTTGCTTGCAAAAGCGCCCCTGCAACTTGTCAGCCTGTCGATACTTCTAAAGACAATACAAAATCTGAAATCAAAGTCAGTTCTGATGATGCTTTGACTCACAGTGACCAGTCCATTTGTCAACGCTATCAAAAACGGGAAAAAAAATTGCTCTCTAAGTATGGTTGTCCAAGTACAGTAGCAGGACCACGCCTGAGAGAGGAGAGTGAGTGCAGTATCAGGACACCATTTCAGCTTGACAGGGACAGAATCGTATATTCCAATGCTTTTAGACGGTTGAAACATAAAACTCAGGTCTTCCTCTCTCCACTTGGAGACCATTACAGAACCCGCCTTACACACACACTTGAAGTATCTGAAATAGCACGTAATATCACAAGAGCCATGCGACTGAACGAAGACCTTGCAGAGGCCATTGCACTTGGACACGACTTAGGTCACACCCCCTTTGGACATGGTGGTGAGACCGCTTTAAAGGAGATATACTCCCGCCATTTTTCACATAACGCACAAAGCCTCCGTGTAGTTGATAAACTAGAAAAACGGGGAGATGGACTAAAT